>JAUNGH010000003.1 GCA_030524605.1 Oscillospiraceae bacterium
CGGGCGGAGCGGGAAAAGGAGCGGGAGCGATACCTGTCCCGCGTCCAAAAGGCGGTCACGGCCTTTTCCGCCCAGTATTCCGATTATCTGGCCGCCGCCGGTCCCCCCGTTCTGCAATCCCTGCGGAAGAAGGAACTGGAGGTGCTGCGGCTGATCTGCCAGGGCAGGACCACCGGGGAGATGCGGGACATTCTGGGCATTTCGGAGAACACCCTGAAAACCCATGTCCGAAAACTGTATCAAAAGCTGGGCGTCAACAGCCGCACAAGCGCCCAGGCGGCCGCCAGGCGGCTGGGCCTATATAAAGAGGAGGAGACCTATGAAAAAACGCATTTTGAGCGCCGTTATTGCTGTGATGCTGACGATAAACCTTCTGCCTGCAACGGCTGGAGCGGCGGACGGGACGGATGATATTACAGTGGAGGTCAATCCCGGCATGGGGTGGAATGAGGTCGAAGAGGAGAACACCGCGCCTCCCGCGGGCGCCTGGGGCTCTGCGGGCAATTATGATACTTCGTGGTATACGAACGATCCAGGCGCTATGGTGTTTACCATCACCACCGCCGAACAGCTGGCGGGGATTTCCGTCCTGGTCAAGGATGGAACGCAGTTTTCTGGCAAGACCATAGAACTGGGAAATGATATCAACCTCCAAGCAGAGGGAACCAGTGTCCTGGACGCTGACGGCACTTTGAATACTGAGGACAGCCTGAAAATCTGGACGCCAATTGGAGATGCATCGCGTGGCTTTCTTGGCACCTTTGACGGACAAGGCCGCACCATCAGCGGCCTGTATATCCCCTATTGTGACGCCACGCAGGACTGGACGCTGTTTGGCCTGTTTGGGCGTACCAGTGGAGCGACCATCAAGGATGTCAAATTGGAAGATGTCTATTTGTACGGCAAAACCAGTGAAGACAGCTCCGCGCTGTATATAGGCGGTATCGTCGCCAGTGGCTATCAAACTACCATTGACAACTGCTCTGTATCCGGTCGTGTTGTGATAGACGCCAGCCCTTGTGAAGAAAGTCTGAACTTAACAGGGTCCTCCATCAGCTTTTGCTGCGGCGGCGTGGCAGGATACTTTTCGGGTGGGGAAAACAAGGTAAGTGATTGTACCTTTAGCGGGAATCTGCTGGGGTGGAGCCTGTACATGGGCGGCATCGTCGGCTATGTGGCATATCAGGCAAAAAATACAACCATCACGAAATGTACCAACAACGGAATCGTAGCCAATCAATATTATCTGCCCACCAGAACAAGCGGTTTTCTAAACAACAATCACGGATTTACCGGAGGCATCGCTGGACGGATAGCTGAGGCGACTGTATCCGTAACGGAGTGTATCAACAACGGCCAGGTCACAGGCATGCGCGGCTGCATCGGCGGTATCGCGGGTTTTGGCAAAGGAAAATTCCAAAATTGCGCAAATAAAGCCACCGTAAACCATCAGGCCTATAGCGGTGAAAAGCACTATAGCGGCTATATCGGCGGCATCGTGGGCCTGCTGGATTCTGCCTATGTGGACGGCTGTACGAACAACGGTACGGTAGCGGGGGAACAGTATTTCGCCTATGTAGGCGGTGTCATCGGGTCCGCAGAAGGCTATATCAGCAGTTCTGGCCAAGGCAATCATATGATTGAAAACTGCGCCAACCACGGTGCCGTGGCCGGGTGCCGGGAGCAAAGACGCGACTACTTCTGCGCATCCGGCGGCATTGCGGGAAGCGTGTCTGTATTATATACGGTAAAGCACTGCATCAACACCGGTATGGTTATTTCTGAGATGGACGGCTCGGAATTTACGGGAAGCGGCGGCATTGTGGGAACTTCCTCAGCTGATGTTCAGGAGTGTTATAATTCCGGTACGGTCATCGGATATAAAAGCGCCGGCGGCATCGTGGGTTCGAGCATCGGGCATACCTCCCCCAAAATGATTGAAAGCTGCTACAACACCGGAACGGTCATCAGCACAAAGGTCAATGGAGCCGCAGGCGGCCTGATTGGATATATGTCTCTCTATAATGCAAACTATACCGGCTATGTCTTACGGAACTGTTATAACGCGGGCGGCGTCAGCGTGGCCTCCGGCAGCTATTGCGGCGGCGCGGTGGGCTACATGGCTGCAGACGGCGGCACCGTGACCGATGTCTATTATTGGGACGGGACCGGAGGGAGCAACGCCTACGGCACCGCCAAAACCGTTTGGGAGATGACCGGCGACACAGCTTGGACCGATGTGTTTTCCGGCTTTGAGACCGCTGACGGCAGCGCCGTGTGGGCCAAGAAAGCCAATGGAGAGGTCCTCTATTTGCCGCACCTGACGGCTTTTGAGAATTGCGGCGAAGAATTCGGTCATCTCGAATACAGCGATACTCTGACCGACCCGCAGACCTATCCCTATCTGATTGGGGAACAGCCCGGGGATATAAGCCTTGACGGTGCGGTGGTCTCTGTGGCGGAGGGGCCTTATACCTACAACGGCGCGCCGCATACGCCGGGGGTGACAGTGACATTGGCGGGGGAGACGCTGGTCAGGGATACAGATTATACGGTCAGCTACCGTGACAATATCGGGGCAGGGATGGCCACCGTGACCATCACCGGCATGGGGGACTACGCAGGCGAGGCGACGGGGACGTTCACCATCGCGCCGAAGCCCCTCACCGACGGCAATGTGATCCTGAGCGAAACTGTCTGCACCTACGACGGCAATGCGAAAACGCCCGCCTTCACGGTGGACGGCGCAACGCTGGCGGAGGGCACCGACTGCACTGTGACCTACGCCAACAACATCAATGCGGGCGCCGCCGCCGCGACCATCACCGGCAGGGGCAACTATACCGGCACGGTCACCAAGAGCTTTACCATCAACAAGGCGGCGGCTCCGGAAATCGCCTGGCCCACCGCCGGAAGCATTACCTATGGGCAGAGGCTGTCCGAAAGCGTCCTGTTCGGCGGCAGCACGGAATACGGCGCGTTTGCGTGGACGGACGGAAGCGCGATCCTTTCGGCGGGCGATCAAACAGCGGGTGTGGGCTTCACGCCCGGCGCGGGCACGGTGCAAAATTACGAAACGATTGCCGAGACCTCGAAGGATGTCTCCGTGACCGTAGAGCAGGCAGCCCCGGCGGTGTCCGTAAGTGTCGGCAGCATCACCGGCAGCGGCGATATCCGCACCGTGACGCTGACGGCCACCCTCACAAAAAGCGGCGAGGGCGCATATCCCACCGGAACGGTGACGTTCAGGCAGGGTGGTCAGGACATCGGGACAGCGGCCGTCATTGACGGCAAGGCGGCGTACACATGGACGCAGGCTGTGAAGGACACGGCCTATTCCGTCACGGCGGAGTACGGCGGCGACACGAATTACACGCCTGCCGCCAGCGCCGCGCTCTCTGTGGACACATCCAGACTGCCGCAGACGGTCGCCATTGCGGAGACCGGCGGCAAGACCTACGGGGATGAACCCTTTACCCTGTCCCTCTCCGATTCCGGCAGCGGCACGGGCGCCGTGACCTTCACCAGCAGCGACGAAGATATCTTGAGCATTTCCGGCGCCACTGCCGTCATCCACAAGGCGGGAACCGTCACCATCACTGCCCGAAAGGCAGCGGACGACACCTACGACGAAGCGGAGGCCGCAGTCCGGCTGACCGTCGCCAAAAAGGCCCTGACCATTACAGCGGAGGACAAAGCCGCCTATGCGGGCAACGCGCTCCCGGTGCTGACCTATACCATGTCCGGTCTGGTGAACGGCGATCCCCTGATTGCCGAACCCACCCTGACCTGCGGCGCTGACATGACCGCGGCAGGAACGTATGTCATCACAGCCGCCAATGCCGACGCAGGCACGAATTACGAGATTTCTTATATACGCGGAACCCTGACCGTTACCGACAAGCCGATCCCCAATGTGGCGATCTCCGCCGATCCCGTGAGCCTTATCGGCAGCGGCACGGTGACCCTGACGGTCTCCGGCGTCCCGGCGGGCGGCAGCGTTACGGTGGCCTGTTCTGACCAGCGTATTTCCCTGGCTGAAAAGGACGGGGTCTGGACCGCTGTCCTGCCCAACGCCACATCGGCGTATACCTTTACCGCCGTCTATCCCGGCAGCTGGGAATACGCCGCGGCGGCTGCGTCCTGCACGGTCAGCGTGATCCGCAGGAGCACCGGCGGGTCTTCCGGCGGCTCCGCTCTTTACGATGTGGAGACCTCTGACGGTACCGGCCGCGGCACTGTCACCGCCAGCCATACGAGGGCCGGCACCGGAACCACCGTCACCATCACCGTGATTCCCGACGAGGGTTATGCGCTGGATACCCTGACTGTCACCGACGCCAGGGGCGGCGAACTGAAGCTGACCGGCAAGGGCGGCGGTAAGTATACCTTCAGGATGCCCAACAGCGAGGTTACCGTGAAGGCCGCCTTCACAACGACCGGCAGCGGGCATGACTGCCCGGCCCTGGCCTTTACCGACCTGAGCGCCGCTGCATGGTATCACGGGGCAGTGGACTATGCGCTGACCAACAGCCTGATGAGCGGCTATGCCGATGGCACGTTCCGGCCCAATGCCTATCTGTCCCGTGCCATGCTGGCCCAGATCCTGTACAATCTGGAGGGACGGCCCGCCGTCAGCGGCGGCAGCGTCTTCACCGACGTGCCGGACACCATGTGGTGCGCCGGCGCAGTGCGGTGGGCGGCAGCCAACGGCGTTGTCACCGGCTATGCCGACGGCACGTTCCGGCCAGCTGTCAGCATCAATCGGGAGCAGCTGGCAGTCATGCTGTACCGCTATGCAGTCTATCGGGGGATGGAGGCCGTTACCCTGGAAGAGCATCTGACCGGCTTTGCCGATTCCGGCAGCATCAGTGGCTATGCTGCCCAGGCCATGAACTGGGCCGTGGGGCGCGGCGTTATGGACGGATACGCCGATGGAACGCTGAAGCCCCAGGGCAGTGCCACCCGCGCCGTGGCTGCGCAGATGCTCAAAAACTTTTTGGAGAGTATCGGCGGATAATACAAGCAATGGCGGGGACGGGACGTTTTCCGTCCCGGGAAAACCCGGTGTGGGCTGATATCAAAAAACATCCTCTGGAGCACTTGCTCCAGAGGATGTTTTTTTGCTGTCTGCGGGACGTCTTGACCCATTTCCATGGTCGTATCGTATATCGTGCGGTGTTTCACGGTGAGGCTGCGGCCGGATTGATCGCCGCGCCGCTGCAAAGCGATCCAAAAACGGAGCTCATCTGTACAGGCGCGTTTTCTAAATGCATGATGATTCCTTTCCGGCCGGCATATCCAGAGAGGCAAGACACTGGCCGGCGGTGAGCGCTGCTTTCAAGGCGTCCCGGGAGCCGGGACCGTGCAGGATGCCCGTCTGGATATCCATGACCCAATCCTGCAGCGCACGCTCATATGCCTGAAAGTGCCCGTTTCGCCTGCGCATTTCCATATTGACAGGCGGCAAAGACTTCGATAAACGCCAGACGCCGGTTTTCGATCCGCAATTGAATCATAATGGGGGTCCGCTGAACCGGGACTGGCAAACCGGGAGGATTGCCCGCAGCGGACCTGACAGGAAACGGCCTTTTGGCCGGTCAGCCGGTTGATGATATCGAGTTCGTGGATCACAGCATCTGTAATCGACATGCTGGCTGTGAACCTGGAAGCGCCTCTTGGCGTACAGTGAACCGCGTGGATCATCAGCAGATTGCCGATTGTGCCGGCCTGAAGCTGCTTCATGTTCAGGTGGTGTTTGTCATAGCCTGCGGCCTGTGGGATCTGCTCTGTCATTTGCAAAAGGCGCTGTGCCTCGCCGATTCGCGGGGACATGATATAGCGGATGGAAGAGATCCCGTACGACTTCTTGAAAAGATGACAAAGACAGCATTCGCTGATATGGAATTCTTTCGCGAGCTCCTGCGGCTTGATCTCATAGATGCAATTGCGACTTGATGCGATAGACAAACATCTGCTTCTGGGAGGACGAGCTTTTCAGGATATGCTCGTTTTTTGAGAGCGGCGCAGAAATCGTCAGCAGGAGTCCCTGGCGGATCTGCTTATAGCGCTGTCCCATCTGAGAGCAGGAATGATAAATCGCACGGATGCAGTTTCCGAAGGCTTCGGAAAAGCGGCTACCTTTAATCACGGGGAAAAGTCCGGCAGGCATTGCGGGCAGGCGAGCGGATCGCGGTCTGGGAAAATTGGGAAGACTGCGCACGTGGGCGTAAAGTGTCTTCCGGACGCCCTTGCTGACTCCCTGATCTGCCGGCTCCCGGCGATTTGCCGCTGGACCACAAAAAGTTTTCGGAGCCAATCTTGAAATCCGTAGGGAGGTACTCTATAATACAAGCAGAGACGACGGCTGAAATCCCGGAGAGGATAGAGCCCGTCCGGTACATGACCCACGGGGGCCGATGGCCGCAGCAGGAACCGCTCGGCGGAGCGGTTTTTTCAGGCGCAGAAGTTAGCTATAACTAACCTTTGGAAAAATGACGTGGATACCGCAATGTGCGCCGGGATAGACGGACGGGAATGAGATCATCGGGCGCCTGCAACAATGATTCGATGAAAACAGGGAGGGAGTTATGCAGCATCCGGACATCTGGCGGAAAAATATGATCGCCGCACTGCTGTGCGGTTTCCTGGGCTGTCTCTGCTTTGGCGCCGGCGATTGGCTGATGATCTATGGGGACGCCGCATACACAGGCCGTTTATCATGGCTGACGGCAGGCGCGGCGCAGATCGCTCCCTGGCGGAACGGCCTTGCCATGGCGCTGGCGTTTCCGGGGATCATCTTCTATGGCATCGCCCTGTTTGCCATTGCCGTGTTTCTGCGGGAAAAGAAGCGGCAGACCATCTATCGCTGCCTGACGGCGTTCAGTCTGACGCCCTGGCTGTGCCTGCATGTATTTTACATCATGATCCTGTATGGCTTTGCCTGGATGAGCGGGAACGGATATGAGACAGCGGCGCTTCCTGTGTCCGAGGCTCTGTTCACACATCTTTCCTGGTTGGTGATCGCCAGCGAGGCGCTGATGCTGCCGCCTTATCTGTACTGGTTCTGGGCGCTGCTGCGCGGCGGCAGTGTGTTTCCCAAATGGATGGCCCTGTCCAATCCGCTGGTTTATTACGGCGCGCTCAAACTGGCGGCTGTGCTGATGCCCGGCAGCGCGTTCCGCCTTGCGTTCACCAACGGGCTGATGAGCGAGAGCATGGCCGTCTGGATTGGAGTGATGCTTTTATGGACGATGAGAAGAAAGGACGAGATGCATGCACAGGTATTATGAAAGAAAACAGCCAAAGCTGAAAAAGAACATGGACAGGCAGCTCAGGCACATACGCGGCGAACTGGAGCGGGACACGGGGAAGTCCTACCCGGTGATTTTTGAGGAGATCTGGAACTGCTATGTCGCGGACTTTCTGGAGCGGTTCCCCTACATCGGCGGCGACGATGTGAGCGGGACCTCCAACCTGACCGGCGCCTACTGCTATGTGGCCATGGGCGAGGTGCTGAAAAAGTACGGCCAGGAGCTGGAGCACATCGGCCGGTTGATGACGCTGAGCTATGAGAGAATGTACCGGGCGATGCCAGGAGCCGCCCGCTGGGTCATGGGCAAGCTGTTCAACAGTCCCGGGCTGCTGACCCGCATGTTCCGGAAGAAGGATGCCGCGAACGCGGCCAACGCGGCCAAATATCCCGGCAGCTTTGAGACCAAGGTGCAGGCTCCCACCGCCGAATACCCCTTCATCTACCACAATCTGGTCTGCCCGCTGAGCAATTTCGCCATGCGGTACGGCTACGGGGAGTACATGCCGTATCTGTGCAATCTGGATTATGTGATGTTCGGCGTCCTTGGCGTGCCGCTGTACCGCAGCCACACCTGCTTTTTGGATGGGGATTACTGTGACTTTTCGATAAAGCCCGGCGCTCCCGTCATGGAATACTGGCCGCCGGTCTGTTCGCAGAAGAGGGGCTTCAAATAACGCCCCCGGTTTGCCTGGGGTGCCGGGAAGGCTCCGGGCTTTTTGCATGGCGGCCTGTCTCCTGGGGCTGGCGGGGGAGCCGGACGTGCCCGCGATGCTGAGTCCGGAACCTTCTCCTTCAGCATCTTAGCCGGACTGGAGCCTATCAGCGACAGCGCCCGTGTCCTCAGCGTCATCAACAACGCCATGGGCCAGATGGGCACCCTGCAAAAGAGATATTATATTGACCGGAATGGGCAGGATATTCCGCTGAATCGGTACGGTATTGCTTTTGACCATGTGGACCTTGGCTATGACAACCGGCAGGCGCTGAAGACCGTGAGCTTTACCGTCCCGCAGAACAGCGCCACTGCCGTCATCGGCCCATCCGGCAGGAGCGGGCGGCGGCACCCTGCCCGGCGGTGAAAAGCGGCGCATCTCCATCGTCCACCGTCTGGCGACTATTCAGAACGCCGGTCAGATCCTGGTGGTGGAGGACGGGCGGATCGTCCGGCAGGGAATCCGCGAGGAACTGCGCCAAGAGCAGGGCGTCTATCAGAATTCATCCGCATCCGCCGGCAGGCGGAGGGCTGGCAGCCGTCATAAGGGAGGGGATGAGACTTCATGCCTCCGGCGAGGCGTATCTGGAAGCGCTCCTGATGCTGCAAAGCTGATTTGACGGCCACGCCGCATAAAAAGTGTGCGGATTTTCTCCGCGCCCGGTACTGACGGTATTCCTTAAATACTTCTCCAATCAGGACACCGTTGGCCCTCATGGCGTTTTCAAACCAGGCATTGCCCCGCTTATTGGCAGAGAAGCGCCGGCAAGCGCTGTCCGCGCTCCGGCAGTATAGGAAAAGAACGGCGGAAGGAAATGCTCCTTCCGCCGTTCCGGGTCTCATGGGGAGATGCTCCGTTCTGCTCGTCAGAGCGGCTCAGCCCTCCTGATAGAGTTCGAGGATAGCGCCGTCCTTCCAGACGAAGGCCAGCCGGTCGCCCTTGTCGTTGGCGGCCATGGGGCCGCAGATCACGCTGTCGGCGTCGGCGATGTACTTCTCCAGATCGTCCACCTTGTAGGCCACATGGGGATTGCGGTGGATCTCCTCTGGGAAGGGCGTTCCCTCCTCAAATTTCAGATACTCGATCTTGTAGTCGTAATCGTCCACATTGCTGACCCAGAATTTGGCCCCCTCGTTGTAGACCATGCCGGGCTTGCGGTTGGTGATGGGAATACCGATGTGCATATACTGAGCGGACATAAGGCTTCCTCCTTTTGATTGCAGGCTTGGCCTGCCGGATCACTTGCCGACGCATCGTATCCGCGTCAGGCTGACAGTGCGGCGGCCCCCCGAGGGCGAAGGCGGCGGCAAAGGCGCACCTCCCCGCAGGGCGGAGACCGCGCGGGCATATACTGCGGTTTTCGGGAGCGCCCTTCTTCAGAAGGGCGCTCCTCTGCTTATTTCTGATTTGCGGCTTCCTGATAGAACTGATAGGCTTCCTGATCCGTAAACCGCTCGTGTACGATCTTCGCCACCGCCTGACACATGGCGGCGGGGTGCTCGCTCTGGAAGATGTTGCGGCCCATGTCCACGCCCCGGGCGCCGTCGGAAATGGCGCGGTACGCCATGGTCAGGGCGTCGGCTTCGGGAAGCTTTTTGCCCCCGGCGATGACCACCGGCACGGGACAGGCTGCTGCGACCTTTTCAAAATGGTCGCAGTAATAGGTCTTGACGAAGGAGGCGCCCAGCTCCGCCAGAATGCGGGTGGCCAGCAGGAAGTACTCCGTGGTGCGGGCCATTTCCTTGCCGACGGCAGTGACGCCCAGCACGGGGATTCCGTAGCGTTCGCCGGCATCCACGGCCCGGCAGAGAGTGTCCAGAGACCGGGCCTCGCCCGCGCCGCCGACGAAGCACTGCATGGCCACGGCAGAGGCATTCATGCGGATGGCGGCCTCCATATCGGCGCCGATGCCGTTTCCGGTGCTCATGTCGTCGATCAGGACGCTGGCGTCGTGGGTGGCGCGGAGACAGACGGCCTTGTCCACGGTGGGCGGGATGCAGGAGCGGATGGCGCCCCGGGTGGCCATCAGCACGTCGGCGTACCGGCACAGGGGGGCGATGGTCACGTCCATGCGCTCCAGCCCCGCAGTGGAGCCCATGATGTAGCCGTGGTCAAAGGCCAGCATCACGGTGTTGCCGCTCTTGGGATTGAACAGGCGGGAGAGACGGTTTTTCGCGCCCCAGTCGCCATGCCCCAGACCTTTTGCAAAGAACCCCTGCTCCGGGGTGGGCACGTCGAGGTGGTAATCCTTGGCGGCCTTGTTTCCGATTGCGTCTGCCATGTGCTTACTCCTTGCTGTAGGCGGGGGTGTGGCAGGGGGTGTTCCACAGGCGGATGGTCTCATCGTCCCACTTGGCGATGTTCATCTGGAAGCCGCCGGCCTCCTGCACGGTGAGGATCTCGCCCACCATGCTGCCGGCGACCTCGACGCCCTTGGCCTCCAGGAACTCCACGGTATCCTTGAACAGCACCAGCATCTCCATCATGGTGGTGGCGCCGCAGCCATTGATCATGACGAACGCCTTGTCGCCTGCCTTCAGCTCCAGGTTCCTGCACAGCGCCTCGGCCACCGTGGCCACGGTGTCTCTGGCGGACATCATGGGGACGCGAACGCCGCCGCCCTCGCCGTGCTGGCCGGCGCCGATCTCCATCAGATCAGTCTCGCCCAGGTCGCCGAAGGACATGCCGTTCTGGGGGTGGGTGGCGTCGGTGGACTTGACGGTGACGGAGGCCATGTTGTCCGCATACCGCTGGGCGATCTCGGCCACCTCGTCCAGGCTCTTGCCCTCCCGGGCAGCCGCGGCGGCAATGTGATACAGGGCCACCGCGCCGGCAAGGCCCCGCTTGTTGTCCTCGCCGTTGGGATCGTACTGGATCTCCTCGCTGGTGATCACCTGACGGACCTGAAGACCGGCCTTCCGGGCCAGCTTCATGGCCTGCTTGCCGGCAAGCTGATCGCCGGCGTAGTTCAGGGTCAGCAGCAGCACGCCGTGGCCCTTGTCGGCCAGCTTCATGGCGTCAAACACCAGCTGGCCGTTGGGCGCGGCAAAGATATCGCCCACCGCCTGGACATCCAGCATGCCCTTGCCCACAAAGCCGGCCTGGGCAGGCTCGTGGCCGGAGCCGCCGTAAGTGACGATGGTCACGCGGTCGGCGTCTGCCAGGTCCTTGCTGATGACCAGATGGCCGTCCACATCCAGAATGTCCGGATAGGCCAGGCCCAGGCCGGTCAGTTCCTCATCGGTAATGGTCTCGGGGGCATTGATAAACTTTTTCATTTTCATATGAAGTACCTCCCATTCAAAATCAAATCGTTTCCTGCTCAGGGCTGTGCCAGGCCCCGGAAGAAATAGGCCATGGACGCGGCCCCGGCGTCCGGGGTCCCGATGGTCTTTGCGCCATAGCTCTTGGCCCGTCCAAATTTGGATACGAAGTTTTTGGAGTTTTCCGCGCCGTCTGCGGCGGCTTTGGCCGCTGCGGCGAACAGCTCGCTCTCATCGCCGCCCGCGTAGGCCGCAATGGCCTCGCTGGCGGGGATCAGGGCGTCCATCATGGTCTTGTCGCCCACCTTGGCGCCGGACATATCATGCAGTTCTGCCAGCGCCCGGGCAAAGACGGCCTGGATGCCCGCCACGTCGATCTCCCCGCCCGCGGGGGCGTCCATCTGCATGCCGTCCAGCCAGGTGTTCCACAGGGGCACGGCGCTGCCGCCGTTCAGGGACATGACGGCCATGGCGGCGTCGTCCAGCATGGCCTGAATGCCGCCGTCCGACGCATCCACCGCGGCGGAGATCGCTCCGGCGATCTTGGCCATGGTCAGTCCGTGGTCGGCGTCGCCGAATTTGGAGTCGATCTCCGTCAGCTCCTGCTCCGCCGCTGTGACGGATGCGCAGGCGTGCTTCAGCCGCGCCGCAAATTCGTTTTTTGTCATACGGTGTTCCCTCCTTTCATCGTTTTGAGTGTTACATTTGTGCATTAAAGTTATCATTAAATGTTACAAAAGTCAATTCGGCAAATCAACTTTCTACATATTCGATATGAATCAACCTGCATATTTATCAAAAATGCGCAAAAAAACTTCTCAGACGAAAAAGCTCGTCTGAGAAGTTTTTTGTGCTGCCTATTGACCGATCAACGACTGCGCAAGGGCCGCGCGGGCCACGAGGTGGGTGAAGGCTCCGGATCTGAGGGCGCCGCGCAGGGCTTTTGCACTGGTGTTGGCGGAGCAGACGCCGATGATATTGGGGCACCGCTTCAACGTATCGATGGGGACCTGGATGGCGAAATCCTGTTCCGACTGGATCACCGTGCCCTCCTCGTTGAAATAGTAGACCAGCATCCGCCCGCAGGCATGCTGCTGCTGGAGCAGGCTGCCGTACCGGACCAGCGAGGCGAAGTCGGGACTGGAGGGGTAGTTGCCGATATTGACCAGTGCCGTGTCGATCTGTTCCCACTGCTGATGGATCTGGCGATAGACCTCGGTAGAGCACAAGACCTGCTTTTCCTCCAGGCTGTCCGGCAGAGCCGGGAGGTAGAGGAAGTGCGGGGCCGCCCCCAGCTGCTGCGCCATCAGCCGCACGTTTTCATTGGACTGGTAGTTGCGGGCGGGGATGCTGGCGTTGCCTACCAACGGGCAGATATCGGTGACGGTGCTGTTCGGCTGGGGATTTTTCTCCAGCCAGGTCACCAGCTGTCCGATCAGATAGCCCCAGCCCACCCCCAAGCGGCGGGTGCCGATCTGCCGCAGCAGATCGACGGCCCCCTGAGAGAGCAGCTGGTTGGTGGCATCGTCGTCCCCGCCGTCATCCACCAGGACGCCGCCCTGAATGGAACTGTACAGCCGCAGCCGCTCCAGCAGATTGGCCGCCCTGGCCCCCGGCTCATGGATCGTGATCTCCACGACGCCAAGCTCTCTGGCCTCGGACAGCATGCGGCTGATCAGGGGGCGGGAGACGCCCAGTTCCTTTGCGATGTCGCTTTGCTTCTGATCCTCCAGATAGTACCGGCGGGCCACATAGGCCAATTTTTTTTGCTTTTCCTGACTGACTTTCACAACCATGCCTCTCGTCAAAAGTGTTATATATGCCCAAAGTGTTACATATGTTATATGTAGCACAAAAATGCCGGCTTTGCAACAGATGATTGATATTTTGCCGGGAGCACGCACGCAGGGTCACGCTGCGGGCGGCTCCCTGTACATGGGTTTTCCGAGCCGAAGGGGGTCCGGCGTGCGATGCCGGCGGGCAACTTTTCAGGCCGCCGGCGATTTTATGTGGTGAAAATCAAGAGGCGTTCGATTACTATAAGAGGGGCTGGGATATTTCTCTCATAATAATAAAGTACAATCTCCCGGCGCTGGCGTTAGCGCCTGCCCGGACTTCCCGCTTGCATGGAACCTCTGTTCCCGGGGAAAATAGAGACATCAACTGAAACAGGAGGGCTTTTAACATGATGGAACGCAAATTGACGGCAGAGAGGATAGATGCCTTTGCCCACCACCTGCGCGCGGAGGAGCGCAGCTCCGGCACCATCGAGAAGTATCTGCGGGACGTGCGGGCCTTTGCGGCGTGGCTGGACGGCAGGGCGGTGACGCGGGAGACGGCGGCGGGCTGGAAGGAGCGCCTGCTGGCCATGCACTATGCGCCTGTGACCGTCAATTCCATGCTGTCGGCGGTCAACGTCTTTTTCCGCTTTGCCGGGTGGGAGGACTGCCGGGTGAAATTCCTGAAGATCCAGCGGCGGCTGTTCCGCGACAAATCCAGAGAGCTGGGCCGCGGCGAGTATGAGCGATTGCTGGAGACCGCGCAGCTTCTGGGCAAAGAGCGCCTGGCCCTGCTGATCGAGGCGATGGGAGCCACGGGGGTCCGGGTCAGCGAGGTCAGATACCTCACCGTGGAGGCGGCCCGGCTCGGCCGGGCGGAGATCTCCTTAAAGGGGAAGATCCGCACGATCCTCCTGCCCAACAAGCTGTGCCGGAAGCTGCTGAAGTATGCCAAGCGCAAAAAAATAACCTCTGGTGAGATCTTCATCACCAGAGGGGGGAGGGGCCTGTCCAGAAAGCAGATATGGGCGGAGATGAAACAGCTGTGCAAACGCGCCGGCGTGGAGACCTCAAAGGTATTTCCCCACAACCTGCGGCACCTGTTTGCCACGACCTTTTACCGGGCCTGCAAGGATATCGCGCGGCTGGCGGATGTGCTGGGGCACGGCTCCATCGAGACGACGCGCATTTATCTTGTGACGACCGGGGAGGAGCACCTCAGGCAGCTGAACCGGCTGGGACTCGTTTCATAGGCAAATTCAATATTTTGCCATGGCAAATTCAATATTTTGTCATGTGAATTTGCCGCCGCAACCGGAAAATTTCCTTTTTTTAAGCAAAAAGAAGACCGCCCGCATCTGAAAAAGAGATGTGGGCGCATGCAAAAATAAGCCGCAAAAAGATCCTTTTTTTGCGGCTTCTATTTCCTGCCAAAAATCTGAAAATAACCTTGCTATTAGAAAAGATCGGTGCTATAATACTTTTGCAATATGTAGTCTGGGATACTGCCTTTGCAGGATTTCAGGGGCAAAATATTGATTTTGTCGATAAGGGGGTCAATGAGGATGTCAGGCCAATATGCGGCAGTCACGCCGGTCAGCCGGTATCAGGAGCGGCCCCTGGACGGCCTGCACATCACGCCGCACCTGATCGACGAATTCCTGTCCTGCCTGCAGCAGAAGGGCTATACGCCGGATACGCTGTATACATACCGGAGAAGCCTGGAACTGCTGTACGGCTCTCTGCCGGAGAGCAAGCAATTGCGCCGCGGGACGCTGGAGCAGTGGCAGTCCGCCCTGCTGGCGGAGGGCTATGCCGCCCGGACGGTGAACGTCTGCGTCTCCGCCGCCAACAGCCTTTTGGAATATGCGGGGCGGCGGGATCTGCAGGTGAAAAAGCCGCTGGCGCCGGGCGGTCAGCTCCAGCCGGAGCTGACCCGGACGGAGTATCTCCGCCTGCTGTCCACGGCGCGGATTCTGGGCAAGGAGCGGACGTATCTGCTGATCAAGCTGTTCGGCGCCGTCGGGCTGACCGTGCAGGAGCTGACGCAGGTGACTGTGGAGGCCGTGCAGGCCGGAAGACTGTCCCTCTCCGCCGGAAGGTTCGCCCACATCCCCGAAAGCCTGCGGACGGAGCTGCTGGAGTACGCGAAGCGCGAGGGCATCACGTCCGGCCTGATTTTCACGTCGGGAGACGGCAGGGTGCTCCACCGCTCCAATATTTCCGGCAGCATCCGGGCCCTGTGCCGCGATGCGCAGGTGGCGGAGGAGAAGGGGAATCCCCGGTGCCTGCGGAAGCTGTATCAGACGACGCAGGCCCGCATTGTGTCCAACATCTCCGTCGTGGTGGAGCAGGCTTACGACCGGCTGCTGGAAACTGAGCAGCTTGCCATTGGCTGGAATCATGGAGGTTGATGGCTTGAGAACATCCTTATACGATCACTGCCTGGAGCACGGTCAGGAGGAGCTGCTCCGGCAGTGGCATCCAACGAAAAACGAATCGCTGACGCCGCACGACCTCACTTACGGCAGCAAGCGGAAGGTCTGGTGGTGCTGTGAAAGGGGCCACGAGTGGCAGGCCATTGTCTACACCCGCGCGGATGGTTCCGGCTGCCCCTATTGCACCGGAAAGCTGGCCTGGCCCGGGGAGACCGATTTGGCGACCCAAAGGCCCGACCTGGCCGCCCAGTGGCACCCGGTGAAAAACGGCAAAGTGGGGCCGGAGAGCATCCTGCCGGGCAGCCATTACAAGGCCTGGTGGGTCTGTGCCAAGGGCCATGAGTGGCAGGCCGTTGTGAAATCCCGCGCCAGCGGATGCGGCTGTCCTGTCTGTGCGAACCGGAGCCTGAACGTCGGGGAGAACGACCTGGCGGCGACGCATCCCGAGCTTGCGCGGCAGTGGGATCAGGCCCGGAACGGCAGCCTGACGCCCCGGGATGTTGTGTCCGGAAGCCGGCGGAAGGTCTGGTGGAAATGCGCCAGGGGACACGCCTGGCAGGCCATGGTGACCTCCCGCGCCGGCGGGGCCGGCTGCCCGGTCTGCGCCGGAAAGATGGTCCTGCCCGGTGAAAACGATCTGGCCAGCCGGTTTCCGAAGATCGCGGCGCAGTGGCACCCCGGGAAAAACGGCCGGCAGACGCCGGACCGGATCTCTCCCTACAGCAACCGCAAGGTGTGGTGGATCTGTGAGCTGGGCCATGAATATCAGGCCATGGTGACGGCCCGCACCAGCAACGGATCGGGCTGCCCCTATTGCGCGGGGCGGAAGGTGCTGCCGGGCTTCAATGACCTGGCGACGCGGGAGCCGATTGTGGCAAAGCAGTGGCACTCGGTGCTCAACGGGGCGCTGACCCCGGAGATGGTGACGGTGGGGAGCCACAAAAAGGTGTGGTGGCAGTGTCCGGAGGGGCACGTCTGGAAAGCGGTGATCCATTCCCGTGCGGGCCCGAAGAAATGCGGCTGTCCCGTGTGTGCCGGGAAGGTCAAGCAGGACCGCAGGGCGCGGTATATGACGGCCCTGACGGCACATGAGCAGACCGCCGCTGCGGACCGCGTGTGAGGCCCGGATCGAAAATGCCGGAGGAAGCCGGAAAGGCATGGCTTCCGGACGGCGGCTATACAGGATACTGCGAGCCGTGTGAAACCGTGTACGCTGACGGTTTTGCCCTGATACTCGAGGATCATATTAAGAAAAGGAGTGGATAAGAAAATGAAAAAGCAGCGTATTCTCAGTGCTCTGCTGGCGATGTGCCTCGTTTTCTCCCTGGTGCCTACAGCACTGGCAGCGGGAGCGGACGATTTCACAGACGTCGGCAGAGACAGCTGGTGCTACGAGTATGTGGACTATGTGACATCGGAAGGCTACTTCCTCGGCACCACCGACACGGCCTTCTCCCCGAATCGGAACATGACCCGCGCCATGTTTGTGGTGGTCCTGGCCCGGTTCGACGGCGTGAAGGTCGACAACAGCCAGAGCGCCTTCACGGATGTGGAGCCCGGCTCCTGGTGCGCCGGCGCCGTCAACTGGGCGGCGGCCAACAAGATCGTGGAGGGCAAGGGCGACGGACGCTTTGCGCCCAACGACCCCATCACCCGCGCCCAGATGTGCGCCATCATGGACCGCTATGTGGATTACTACACCGCAAAGCACGACGTGACCGTGGCCGAGAACGGCAAGGCCGCCAACCTGGCCGACCAGAGCCAGGTGCCGTCCTACGCGACGGCGGGAGTGCGGAACTGCCAGATCTACGGCCTGATCTACGGCTATGAGGACGGCACCTTCCGCCCCCAGGCGTACTCCACCCGCGCCCACGTGGCGGCCATCATTTACCGCCTGGCCTTCCTGATCGACGGCGCTGAGCCTGTGAAGAAGCCCGGCGGCGGACGTCCCAGTGGCAGCGGCGGCGGTGGCGGCGGCAGCACCAAGACCTACACCTATACGCTGACCTATGATGCCAACGGCGGTGTATTCCCTGCGGGCACGAAGACGACCGTCGATGTTACGGGTACCAGCGGAACCTTCACTGTGACGATTCCCAGCATGGCGCAGCCTGTGAAGGCGGGCTACACCTTCAAGGGCTGGTCCACCAACCCGAATGGGCCGGCGCAGACCAGAATTTCTGTCAGCGGCAACACGACTTTGTATGCCGTGTGGGATGCGGAGCCGGTGCCTGCTGGCAGCTATACCATTACTTATGTCCTGAACTATGAGGGAGCGCCTGAGTTGGCTCCCGCGTATACGGAGTCCTCTACAGAGGAAAGCAAGGCTTTCACCACCCTGGACGCTCAGACCCGCGAGGGCTATGTCTTCGCCGGCTGGAACACTGCGGCGAATGGATGCGGCAGCACCTATGCGGAGAACTGCGCGTATACCGCCACCGGCGATATGATCCTGTATGCCCAGTGGATTTCCGATAAGGACTACATCGGCATTGCCGTGAAGAATGCCATGGCCCAGGCCAACGAGGACTACATCAACGACGCCCGGTTGATCTACGGCGACAACGCCGTGGTCATCGAGCCCCTGACCTTCAGCGGCAGCGACGCGGACGATGAGACCGTTGTCCGTGGGCAGACGCTGAAGGCCCGTGTGAGCGTTACTGACGACGCGGTGGCCGACATCATCACCCTCGCCTCCAGTGTGGCCTGCGGTCTGGTGGATGTGTCCCGTGACGACCTGCCCACCGAGGGCGATGTGAAGGATCTTGTCAAAGAGATCGTGGATGCCATTGAGGAAGCGACCGGGCTGGTCATCAACAGGGACACCACTCTTGCCGAGATCCAGGAGCAGGTTTATCAGATCGTTCTGACTCAGGGCAAGAGCCTGTGGGCGAACTTCTACAATGAGAGCGGCAACTACTACACCGGCGATATCAAGGTCACTGCCGGCAGCTACACCGCTACCATCAAGGTGGACCAGGCCAACAAAACCACCACGCTGGACGGCTCCAAGCGCGAGGCTGTGAAGCGCATCGCCGGGGCTGTTGCCAGAGAGCTGTACGCCAGCCTGAAGGAAGCCTCCGGCGGCGCGTACATCAACGAGGCTTTGATTTCCAGCACCGTGAACGTGGAGTTTGCCGATCCTGATAACGATTATGGCGAGGCCACTGTGAGCTATCCCCATGAGTACCCCGTGACCGTTCAGCTGCGGCTGCAGGGCAACGAGCTTGTGGATTACAAGTTCGACGGCAAGAGCTTTGTCAAGCTCAACGTCACTGAGAGTATCCAGACCGCTTATGAGGATGGTATTGCCAGCATCGTCAAAGCCGCCCTGGAGAGCGAGCGGATGGCCAACATGCTGAGACCCATCATCGTCGAGACGCTGGAAAAGGACGAGACCTTCAACGGTCTGAAGAACCAGCTTGCCGACAAGGGCATCACCCTGAGCGCCACCAACGAGCAGGTGATCGAGGCCCTGACGGTGACTGAGGATGAAAACGGCGAGACCGTCGTGGATAAGTGGATCGCCGCCAACCTGGAGCCCCTGTACAACTACCTGTGGGTGGAGAGCGGCAATGTCAGCATCGATGGTGCCGAGCTTGCCGGCGTGTGCGACAACTCCGTCCTGGTGGAGACCATCTGGAACGCTGTGAAGAATGACATCCCTGACGACGAGGCCGAAATCGACGAGTTTGTTCAGGAACAGATCAAGGATCAGCTGGAGAAGGCCGAAATCACGGATGCCTGGATTGTAGGCGCGGTGAACAGCAACAACGATGTTCAGTCTGCGAAGAAGCTGCTGGAAACTGACGGCGCCACCATCGAACCCGCCGATCTGAATCTGGACATCAAGACCGTTGACGACATCAATGCCTTGATGGCGGTGGGTGACGTAAAGGCCACCACTTATGTGTTCGGCATCCCCACTACCGTTACGATGACGAACTTCGGTGCCGGTGTGCGGAACTACATCCGGGAGACCGCTGATGAAGAATTGTCCAATAAGCTGGCGGACTCTGAAACCCTGAAGGACATTGTCAACAGCAACGAGGACGTGAAGGACTACCTCATCTACAGCGCCCTGGTTGAAATGGGCCTGGCCTTTGAGGACGAGAAGGCCGCTGTGAAGGACGCCGCCCTGGAGGCGCTGCTGGATCCGGAGACCGGCATGATCGGCAGCACCGCTCGGGACTACATCAACGAGAAGATCGGCACCAAGGTCCAGAACGCCATCGGCGATGAGCTGAACGGCGAGGGCAACCTGGCCACTCTGCTGAAGGCCCGGAATCTCAAGACCTATGAGGGCCTGGCCGCCGCAAAGTTCGGCAACGTGGTGACGCTGCTGCGCAGCGATTTTGTTGACGAGATCGTCGGCGGTAAGGGCGACAGCTATGTTGACCGGTACCTGGGCAAGGTCATCGGCAAGATCCCCGCCGGCGCGGCTGTCACCGTCAACGGTGTGGAGATCGACAAGGACGCGCTGGACGCGCTGGCCGCAGCTTCCACCACTTCTGAGGCCATTGATGCCGTAGCCGATATCCTCGACCAGTTCTCTGACCTGAGCATCAACAGCTTTGCCGAGCCCGGCATCCCCGTGAAGGTCACCTACAACGCTCGTAACTTCGAGTTCAACCTGGTGATCGAGGCGCAGTGAGCCGAGGGGCCAAGAAGCGCAAAACCTAAGCAAAACCATGTGATCCCGGCGGGGCTTTCCCGCCCCGCCGGGATTCCTATAAAACAGGCAGGGGGCGTTGGGAGAAATGGCGGCGCCGTGCCGCCCTTGCTCCAAATGTCCTGTGTTTCCATGTTTAGCCAATGATGGAAAGGAGGTGCGCATCCATGAATGAAAAGCTGCTGCGGTATCTGCTGGAAAAGCGGCTGCTGACAGACGGCCAGGCCGGCGAGCTGCGGCAGGCCCAGGCGGAGTCCGGAAAATCCGTCCGGGAGCTGATCCTGGAGCGCGCCGTCCTGCCGGAGGAGCAGGTGATCGAGGCCCTGTCCGCCGTGACCCGCATCCCTGTGGTGCGGCTGTACGAAAACGCCATCCCCATGGATGTGCGGCAGATGGTGCGGCCGGACATCCTGCGCACCTATGTGATGATGCCCTTCAGCTTCGACCCGGAGGACAGCGGAACGCTGTATGTCGCCATGAACGACCCCATGAATATGAAGGGCCGGGACATGGTGGCCATCGCCAGCAAGTGCCGCATCAAGCCCTTTTTGGCCACCACCTCCGACATCCTGGTCTCCATCGACCGCTGCTACGGCAGCGAGGAGATGCAGGAGGCCGCCGAGCTGTACACCCAGGCCAGCGAGCAGGAGACAAGCTCCCTGGAGGAGCAGGTCCTGCAGGAGGACGTCAACGCCTCCCCGGTGGTCATGCTGGTCAACTCCCTGGTGGAGCAGGCCGTGCGCCAGCGCGCCTCCGATATTCATGTGGAGTCCGGCCCGGACCGGGTCCGCGTCCGCTGCCGGGTGGACGGCGTGCTGTACACCACCGCTACCTATGACCTGCGGCTGCTGCCCGCCATTATCGCCCGTATCAAGATCATCAGCAGTCTGGACATCTCTGAAAAGCGCAAGCCCCAGGACGGCCGGTTCACCATCCTGGTAGACCGCCGGGAGTACGACGTCCGCGTCTCTACCCTCCCCACGGTCTACGGCGAGAAGTGCGTCATGCGTCTCACCCAGAAAAAGGCCCTGAGCCGCAGCAAGCGGAGCCTTGGGCTCACCCAGGGGGAGATGGAACAGTTCGACGGGATCCTGCGCCATCCCAACGGCATCGTGCTGGTCACCGGCCCCACCGGCTCCGGCAAGTCCACCACGCTGTACACCGCTCTCAGCGAGTTGAACAGCGACATGGTGAACATCGTCACCGTGGAGGACCCGGTGGAGGCCAACATCGACGGCGTGAATCAGGTGCAGGTAAACCCCAAGGCCAACCTGACCTTTGCCAACGCCTTGCGCTCTATTTTGCGCCAGGACCCGGACATCATCATGATCGGCGAGATCCGGGACAGCGAGACCGCCTCCATCGCCGTGCAGGCGTCCATTACCGGCCACCTGGTGGTCAGCACCCTGCACACCAACGACACCGCCAGCAGCGTCACCCGTCTGCTGGACATGGGCGTGGAGAGCTATCTCATTGCCGACGCCCTGACGGGCATCATCGCCCAGCGACTGGTGCGGCGGCTGTGCCCCAACTGCAAACGGCGTCATACGCTTCTGGAGCATGAGCTGGACTATCTGGAGTTGACGCCGGAGGAGGAGAGGGCCGCCGAGATTTATGAGCCGGTGGGATGCCAGCGGTGCAACGGCACCGGCTACTATGACCGCATCGGCATCTACGAGATCATGGAGATCACCCCCCGCCTGCGGACGATGATCTCCCGCCGCCGCGCAACGGGCGACCTGCGGGAGACCGCCATCGCCGAGGGGATGCGCACCCTGCGCCAGAGCGCCCGCCGCCTGGTGCTGGACGGCACCACCTCCATCAGCGAGATGCAGCGCATCAGCGTGGAGGACGACCCCGACGAAAAACCCACCGTGAAGGAGCCCGCATGACCGATTTGGAACAACTGATCCGGGACGCGCTGGACCGGCGCGCTTCCGATATTCATCTCACTGTGGGGGAGCCCCCCATTTTCCGGCTGGACGGTATTTTGACAAACATCGGAGACACGGCCCTGACGGAGGAGGAGACCTCCGCCTGCGTGCAGGAGCTGGCCGCGCCGGAGTTTCTGGCGGAGTTCCGGACCAACGGCGAAGCGGACTTTGCCGTGACCTATCGGGGAATGGTGCGGATGCGCTGCAACATCTTCCGCCAGCGGGGACAGACGGCGCTGGCCCTGCGGCTGCTGCCGCTGTGCATCCCCAGCTCGGAGGAGCTGTGCCTGCCCCCTGTGGTGGTGGACCAGGCGGACAAGCCCCGGGGACTGGTGCTGGTCACCGGCCCCACCGGCTCCGGCAAGAGTTCCACCCTGGCGGCTTTGCTGGACCATATCAACCACACACAGCGGCGTCACATCATCACGCTGGAGGCGCCGATTGAATATCTGCACACCGGCGACCAGTGCATCATCAACCAGCGGGAGGTGGGCGCCGATACCAGGAGCTTTGCCGCAGGTCTCCGGGCGGCTCTCCGCCAGGACCCGGACGTGATCCTGGTGGGCGAGATGCGGGATCTGGAGACCATCTCCACCGCCATCACCGCCGCAGAGACGGGCCACCTGGTGTTCGGCACGCTGCATACCAAGGGCGCGGCCAACACCATCGACCGCATCATCGACTCCTTCCCGGCGGAGCAGCAGAACCAGATCCGCATCCAATTGGCGGACGTGCTGGAGTGCGCCGTGGGCCAGACCCTGCTGCCGAAAGTTGGCGGCGGTCGCCGGGCGGTGTTTGAGATCATGGTGGTCACGCCCGCCATCCGCAGCATGATTTTGCAGAGCAAGACCTTCCAGATCACCAGCGCCATCCAGACCGGCAGGCGATACGGCATGCAGCTGCTGGACGACGCGCTGGAGGAGCTGGTGGACAGACACGAGATCACCTTGGAGACGGCCCTGGCCGCCGCCAACGAGCCGGATAAATTCAAGGCCGGACGGCAGAACTGAGAGAGGAGCGCAGACCCATGCCCGGTTTCAATTACACAGCCGTTGACCGCAGCGGAAAGCGCGTCCGGTCCTCTCTGGAGGCATCCTCTCTGGAGACCGCGAAAAGCTCCCTTCGGGGAGCGGGCTACACCATTCTCGATATCAAAGAGCAGAACGCCCTGAACCGGGACATCGAGCTGCCCTTTCTGGGCAATCCAAAGGCCAAGGATATGGCGGTGTTCTGCCGCCAGTTTGTCTCCATCCTGCGTGCGGGCGTGTCCGTGGCCTCCATCCTCTCCATGCTGGGCCAGCAGACCGCCAACAAGAAGCTCCGGGCCGCAATCCGGGAAATGCAGGCCGATGTGGAAAAGGGCGAGACGCTGGCTGCTTCCATGCGCCGGCATCAGAAGATCTTCCCCGGCATCCTGGTGAACATGGTGGCGGCGGGCGAGGCCTCCGGCAATCTGGAGGACTCCTTCCAGCAGATGGAGCGGTACTTCGACCGGGCCAAGCGCACAAAGGGACAGGTGACCAGCGCCATGATCTATCCCTGCGTTTTGATCGTGGTCATGATCGCCGTCCTCATCGTCATGATGACCAAGATCATCCCCAGCTTCCTCAAGACCTTTGAGGAGATGGACGCCGAGCTGCCCAAGGTGACGCTGGCGGTGATGGCCGTGTGCGACTGGTTCCAGGCCTGGTGGTGGGCGCTGCTGGTGGGCATCGTCCTGCTGGTGGCAGGCGGTCTCCTGTTCCGCCGGACCAACAAGGGCCGCCACTTCTTCGGCTGGCTGGCCCGGAAGATCCCCGTGGTGGGGAACCTGACGGTGAAATCCGCCTGCTCCACCTTCTGCCGCACCATGGAGGTGCTCATCGGCTCCGGCCTGACCCTGACGGACAGCCTGGACCTGGCAGCGTCCAATATGAGCAATATCTACTATCTGGAGGCGGTGCGGGAGACCCGGAGCCAGGTGGCCGAGGGCACACCCCTCAGCACCAGCCTGGAGCGGACGGGGCTGTTCCCCGCCATGGTCTCCAACCTGGTGGGCATCGGTGAGGAGACCGGCGACCTCCAGGGCATGATGGGCAAGGTGGCGGACTACTACGACGAGGAGGTCGAGGAGGCCACCAAAAAGCTCCTGAATCTGATGGAGCCTGTCATCATCCTGTTCATGGCCGTGTTCGTGGTCATCATCGTGCTGTCCATCTACCTGCCGATGATCAATATGACCAAGGCCTACGACCAATACCTGTAACACCGTATATCCGGGCCATGACTGTACGGGACGGCGGATAGGGCGCCGTGCCGCATGGCTATGATATAAAAATCCATTTTTACTTAATTTTGAGAAAGGATTGATTCCCCATGAAGAAGTTTGGTTCCAAGTCCGGTTTCACCCTGGTGGAGCTGATCGTCGTCATCGCCATCCTGGGCATCCTGGCCGGTATTGCCGTGCCTGCTTACAGCGGCTACATCAAGAAGGCACAGGAAGCCAAAATTTACTCTGAATTGTCCATTATTCAGACCGCTGCTCAATCTGTTGCGGTTGAGAACGGTGAGGTTGTCACAAAAATCGAGGTGGCTAACACTGGTGCAATTACTGTAACTACAGATGGTACTGGTATTGATGAAGGTGATATTGCTACTTATGCAACAAATGTGTCCGACGCTGGTGTCATCAATAATTGGAGCCAAGTAATTAGTGGCACTGATTATACAACTGCAACATGGAATGCTGGCACTGATTCGTCTGATGCGGCTTGGACACTGGGTTAAGACCGATTGTCCCATTTATTGTATTGATCCCCGCCCGGAACCCCTATCAGCCGGGCGGGGGAAACCCCTAAACCATCCCCGTAAAAGGAGCCGTCCCCATGGAACAGGTATTCCCCCTGCTGCTGTTGGCCATGCTGGGCCTGTGCGTCGGCAGCTTCTGCAATGTTCTCATCTTCCGCCTGCCCAAAGGGGAGGAGTTCGTCAAGACCCCCTCCCACTGCATGGCCTGCGGCCATCGCCTGCGCTGGTATGAGCTGATCCCCGTTGCCAGCTGGCTGGCCCAGGGCGGAAAGTGCCGCTCCTGCGGCGCGAAGCTCTCCGCCCAGTATCCTGCCGTGGAGGCCCTGAACGGCGCCGCGTGGCTGCTGACCGGGTGGCTGTTCCGGGGAGACCCCGTACATACCGCACTGTACTGCGCGCTGTTTTCCCTGCTGCTGGTGGTGGCGGTCATCGACTGGCGCACCTTCGAGATCCCCAACGGCCTGAACCTGGCCATCCTCCTGCTGGGCGCTGTCCAGCTGGCGCTGGACCGGGAGCACTGGACGCTGTATCTCATCGGCATGCTGTCCGTCAGCCTGTTCTTTTTGCTGCTGTGGGCCGTCACTCGGGGCAGCGCCCTGGGCATGGGAGACGTGAAGCTGATGGGCGCCGCCGGGCTGCTGCTGGGCTGGCCCCGCATCCTGCTGGCCATGATCATCGGCAGCGTCTCCGGAGCCGTCATCCACTCCGTCCGCATGCGGCGGGGCGTGGGGCGGAAGCTGGCCTTCGGGCCGTACCTCTCCGCCGGCATCTGGGTCTCCGCCCTGTTCGGAGAGCGGCTCATCGCCGCCTACCTGGGCCTGTTCGGCCTGTGAGGGCGGACGGGCTGCCCCCGGCCCGCCGCGCACCATGGAACCTATTGCCACTGTAGGGGCGGATATCATCCGCCTGTGTCCCCGCGCAGATACATCTCACAGAAAGATACCCTGCGGAAAGGGCAGAACCGTTTTTCAAAACGGCTGTGCCATTTCCACAGTCCGGGAGGGAGAAGTTTTTATGAGCAATCGAATGCTGTCCGGCAAGGCGCTGGTGGTGCAGATCACCAGCGAGGAGATCCGCGTTGCACGGGCAGTTCTGGGCGGCACCGCCATGCAGCTTCAGGACCAGACGGTCCTGCCCACGCCCGCAGGGGCGGTGGAGAGCGGAGAGCTGCTGGAGCCGGAGGCCCTGCGGGAGGTACTGGCCCCCGTGCTGAAGCAGCGCCCGTTCCGGCGCTGCCGCAAGGTGGTGTTCGTGCTGTGCTCCACCCAGGTCATCAGCGAGAGCGTGACGGTGCCCGCGGTGAAGAAGCGCCAGCGTCTGGGCCAGATGCTGGAAGCCAATATGGACATGTATTTCCCGGTGAACCCTGCGGAGTACCGCCTGACCTGGCAGCTGGCGGGCCGGGAGCAGGGGGACGGCGGCCAGCTGCGGGTGCAGCTGTGGGCCGTGCCCCGGGCGCTGCTGGGCCGGTATTACGCGCTGGCCAACAGCATGGGCCTGACGGCGGCGGTGGATTTCTGCGGCCACAGCATCGCCTCTGCGGCGGGAGCGGGCTTTGGCGCCCCGTCCGGCAAGCGGGGAAAGGCCGCCGGGACGGAGACGGACGGCGGGACCTGCCTGTACATCAACGCGGAGCGGGAGCTTCTGTTGCTGACCTTCGTCCAGAACGGACGGGTGAAGCTGCAGCGGCTGCTGCAAAGAGGATACTCCCAGCAGGATGACCTGAACGAGGTCGCCATGGTGCTGGACTATTTTGCCGCCATGCCCGGCCAGACGGGGCTGACGAAGGCCCTGCTCTCCGGCGGCCAGGCGGACGAGACGGGCCTCCGCAGGGGCCTTGCGGAGCTGCTGAACGTCTCCGTGGGCCTGATGCCCTGCGAGTTCGGGCCGGAGTGGATGCTGTGCCAGGGCGCGTCCCGGACGGACCTGGACTTCGGCGACCCGGAGATGAACCACCTCACCGGCGCGGCCCGGCCCATCAATCGGGCGTGGCAGTACGGTTTGATCTTCCTGGGCGGCGCGGCGCTGACGGCGTCGGTGATGCTGCTTCTGACCTCCACCATGACGTGGGACACCCAGTTGAACGGACTGCGGAACACCCAGAATCAGATGATGCTCATGGCCCAGCAAAATGCGGGCAGCGGGCAGAACTATCAGACCTATTCCGCCCTGTACGACGCCTACAGCGCCGACTGGGACAAGGTGTTCGACTCCGTGCGCACCTATAACGACAATCTGGAGCTGGTGCTGGCCGCGCTGGAGGAGCAGCTCCCCACGGACGCCACAGTGAAGGGCCTCAGCGTGGCGGAGCAGGGGATGGCGGTGCAGGCGGCCTTCCAGAACAAGGAGGACGCCGCTTATTTCCTGCTGGCCCTGCGGGATGAGCCGTACATGACCATCAAGGCTATTTCCAATCTGACCATCGGCCCATCCGAGACCTATGCCCCGGACAAGATGATCGCCATGCTCTATGAACAGGCGGGAGAGGAATCCCCCGTGCCGGAGACAGGCGCCGTTTCCACAGACACAGCCAATGACGCCGCGGAGCAGGAAACGGAGGCGCCCCCCACCGAGGGCAGCTACTCCCTGGACGGCCTGTTCTCCAATCTTGCCGGCGGAAACGCCTCCATCGACGGCGCGGCGCTCAAGAGCATGCTGCCTCTGCTGGAGATGGCGGGCGCTGACGCGGCCACCATCCAGAAGCTGGAGGGCTACGCGGACATGATGGAGCGCTTCGGCGTGACTGTCTCGCCGGGCGATCTGAGCTTTTTGTCGGGACTGGCTGGCGGCAGTACCGGCGGCATCGGTGACATCGGAAGCATCATCGGCTCCGGCAATCCCGGCAGCAACGGCAGTGTCATCGGTTCCGGCAGTTCCGGCAGCACCGGCACGGCCGGTGGTTCCGGCAGCTCCAACAGCACCGGCAAATCCGGCAGTTCCTCCTCCGGCGGCACGGCCGTTGAGGACGCGCGGACGGCGGCGCTGCGGCTGAACCTGCAGTACCTGACCGGCGCCCAGCTGGACGCCCTGCAAAAGACCTATGGCCCGGAGCAGGAGAAAACCTTTGACCTGAACACGCTGCTCAAAAGCGCCACAAAAAACCGGCGGAAGAAGGCGATCCGCTCGCTGCTGGAGAGCGATCCGTCGGCCATGTATAAGTTCTTCCTGCTGATGCGGGAGGATATCGAGCGGGAGGAAGACGATCAGATCCTGTACGGCCTGATCTTCGACGATATCTGGGAAAACGCCGATATGCACCGGATGTTTTATGAGAGCGATCAGGCGATGCTGGACAAGTACATGCCTGAGCTGCTGGATGTTCTGATGGCGAAAACCCAGAAATGGCAGGCGGCGGAGAAGCTCATCCGGCAGGACGAGATGCTGTCGTCGAAGCTGGCGCTCCATCTGGCCGCGGCCATGGGCCGGATCAACACGGTCAACACGGCCCTTGATCTCCCGGCTCTCCGGAAGGACATCGACAGCGGCGCGGCGTTCACTCGGGACGCCACCACCGTGGACGCGGTGAGGGCCCTGGTGCGGAGGGATGAGCAGGCATCGGTTACAGATGACGATTCAGGATTGAGCATCAGCGATTTACTGTGGTTGCTCCAGTACATGAACCAAAACCAGACCGGCGGGAGCGGCATTTCGAATATCTTCAACACCGGTTCCTCCCAGGTGCAGGTGGTGGAGGACGACCGCTACTATTTGACGGTGGTGCTGGGCTATGACGAGTCCCTGATCCAGGCGGAGCAGATCCGGAAAGGGCTGGACTGCGGCGCCAAGGTGGAGAAAGTGGAGGTGGACCAGTGAAAGCGATCGCAAGAAACTGGAAGGCCGTGCTGGCCGTCCTGCTGGCAGCCGCGGCTGTGCTGCTGTATTTTATGGGCTACCGGCCCCGTTACGCGTCCTATGTGGCGGAGCGGGATCAGCTGAATGATCAGATCGCTGCCCTGCAGGCCACCATTGCCCAGAATGAGAAGTACAAGGACGTGCAGGATCAGCTGGAACCGGCCACGGAGGCCATCGGCGAGAGCCGCGCCGCCCTCTATGACAACTTCCCCTCCGAGATGAGGGAGGAGGACCAGCTGCTGTATCTGCTGTATCTGGAGGAGACGCTGGGCACGGGGAAGAACGAGTTGGGCTATACCCAGGAGCTGCACGACATCTTCGCCCAGCGCTTCAATAGCGACATTGAGTTTTCCTTCGGCACCGTCACGCCGGTACAACTTATGAGCGACGGCACCGTTCTGGCGGGGCTGAACCTGACGGTGTACTATCACGCCTCTTATGAGGACTTCAAGAGTATGATCCACACGCTGGCGGAGGACGAGCGCATCACCTCCATCCGCTACGCCACCTTCAATTACGACGAGGAGAAGAAGCTGCTGGACGGCCAGATCGTCCTGACGCTGTATCTGATGCAGACCGGGCAGAACCCCTATGAGGAGCCCGAGGTGACGGCGCCTGCCACCGGAAAGACGGATATCTTCAACTGACCCATGGGAAAGGACGAGACATGGAAAAGACCGGGAAACAGAGAACGGCGGGTTTCACGCTGGTGGAGATCATCGTGGCCATTGCCATCATGGGTCTGGTCTCGGCGCCCATCTGTGCCAGTCTCGTTCTGGCGGGGCGGCTCAACGCCCGCAGCCGGGCCGTCATGGAGGCGGAGCTGAATGTCCGCAGCGCCGTGGAGACGCTGATGGAGGCGGGTGTTACGGGGGCTAGTAATCGTTACGGTTATGATGCGGAAAAAGGAACCGATCAATTTCCAAAAGTGATCGTCAAGACAGAGGACACGGGTGCCCCCTATTATAAGGTCACGGTGTCGGATAACTCCTCAGAGCCGCTGGTGACGGTGGAGACCTATATACGACGGGCCGCGAAAGGCGGTGACGGCGGATGAAGGCGCTTCGAAAGGACAGCGGCGGCTATGCGCTGCTGTATGTGCTGATCATTGTTGTGGTGCTGTGTGCCATTGCGGCGGCCATCTGCACGGTGGCCCTGCGGAATTATCAGGAGCAGGCCCGCGCCGTGGCACAGACGCGCCAGCTCTACCAGGCTGAGGGAGAGATCGAGAAATTTGTGGCCTTGGCGGAAGACGTAGAAAATATGCTTTTAACATATGAATCGACATCAAAAAGCGGAGCAGCACAGGAATATAGAGATCAGGTACTTAACTTCTTAAAACCGGATGGTCCGTGTGCGGGTTGTGAGGCAAGTGTTTTCTTAAATACAGAAGAATGTCGGTTCAATCTGGTATCAAGCGATACAACGATACAGGCTACCATTACGATGGCCTTGAAATATGATACATATTTAAGGAATGAGGGGACAGCTGAAAATCCTAATTATGTGGCTTATTATAAAGTGAAATCTGCCACTCATACCTATAATTCTTATACCATCACCCATCTGACAGCGGAAGGGGGCGAGGAGCATGAAACGGAATAACGACGGCTTCACGCTGGTGGAGCTTCTGGTGATCATCGCCGCAAGCTCCATCGTGATGCTGGCCGCGGCGTCCCTGCTGATGCTGGGCGTCCGTGTCCAGAGGGCGGCCCAAGAGGACGCCGGGGAGCAGCAGACGGTCCGCATTGTCCTCTCCGCACTGGAAAATCTATCCGCCAGCGGCAAGATCAAAAATATTGATCAGACGGATGCAAACGGCTGGGCGATATATGGGGACGACTCCGCCCTGCTGCGGTATTGGGCGGATGAAAAGGCTCTGCGGGCAGGTGATGACCCGGACGGTGCCGTGCTGGTAGATGGACTGCAAAGCGCCAATGTACAACTTGTCGGCAGCCTGTTGACCTTTACATTTGGTACCGAAAACCACAATTACAGCACGTCGGTTTACTGCCGGACCCAGGTCGATGTCGACGTGGCCGCCGGAGAAAATATCGTAGAAGAACTGAAGCGTCCGTCCCAGGAGGGCGGCACGGGTTCCGTGACTTTCCCTGATGCGGCGAGTTTGACGGAAGCCGAGAAAGCCGCCCGGTACGCGTTCCTGCAAGTGCTGGCGGATCAGTACGGCAGCACGGGACAGATCGTGGGCAGTGATCTCTACTACTCTGCGTGGTATATCGGCGGCTATGGGGAAAGCCACCCCGGCTGGAACGAGGACACCCCCTGGTGCGCCTGCTTCCTCAGCTGGGCGGCGGCACAGCAGGCGGCGTCCCTGAACAGTGAGCCTCCCCGCTTCGCTGATGTGGATGACGGGAAGGCATACTTTCAGAACCCTGAAACTCAGGGCCTTTGGGGAATCCGGGACGCCTATACCCCCATCCCCGGCGACTACATCTTCTTCGACTGGAGCGGCGGCAGCGACCCCGACCACGCGGGCGCGGTGCTGTGCGTCGAGGGCGGAAAGGTCTACACCATCGAGGGAAACAGCAGCGGACGGGTGGCCGTCCACAGCTACAGCCTGAGCGACCCGCGCATCGTGGGCTACGGCGTGCTGGACTGGAACAAAGGAACGGAAGCCACAGAGTGAGTGCTCTGTTAAAATAATAGCTGAAATAACCAATATAATGTATGGTTTAAGGAGGAAAAACATCATGAAGAAACAAGTACAGAAGACCCTGCGGGACCGCGCCGGTTTCACCCTGGTGGAGCTGATCGTGGTCATCGCCATCCTGGGCATCCTGGCCGGCATCGGCACGGTGAGCTACACGGGTTATGTCGAGCGGACCAACAGAGGTTTGGACGAGACCTTGATTGACAATGTCAAGTACGCTGCGGCCATCGGAAGCTATCGGAATCCCGGCGCTAGCGGCAGAGTTCAGATCACAACTACCGGCGCTTCTGTAACTGGTAGCAATCCAGATATCGTTGAAGGATGGCTTGCTGACGCATTTGGCTCTAATTGGGCGAACACAGTGAGATTCAAGTCGTCTTCCTTTGCCAGTGCGCATGCGGAACCTATTGCGCTGCCTGCTGAGGATTATGAGCTAACAGATGCTCAAAAGGAATGGGTGAATAGCATCAACAACTCCAACTATGGAACACATACAGAGGAACTGGCGAACACGGTAAATGGCCTCACTAGCGCACTGGCAGCCAAAACGGACAATCTGCCCGCACTCAAACTGTTTGATCCGGATCAAAGCAATCCCACCTCGTACAATGATTATGTACAGTACCTGATTGATAATGGGTATGCCGAGTACGATGCGACTGGCAAAAATCTTTTGGCTGTGAACGGTGACAATACATCTCTTGCGAATGCCACGGTTCGTTATATCGCGGAAAGATCTGCGACATTGGATTCTGCTACTGTTAGCGCAGCGCTGGAAAATATACTGAATCCCGATGGCGGAACTACGCAGGAAAAGTTGGCAGCCCTCGGAGGCGGCAATGCTATTGTCGGTGCTGCACTTGCCTACGGTGTTACCACAGGATATCTCAATTCTGACAGTGTAACGGATGAAGCTGAGCGAGAGGCTTTAAAAAATCAGGCACAGAGCGTGACAGGTGTTAACACAATGATGAACTATCTGCAGACTGTCATGCAGAAAGAGTCCTTCCAGTCTTATATGGGGTCTGAGTCGGTGTCGGGTGATATGACTGCTTATCTCAATGCAATGAAGCTAGTGAATGATTACGGCGACAACATCGACATTAAAGTTGAGAATGTCTATGCACGTGACTCCACGCTGGCGATGCTTCAGGGAATTTTGGGCGGCTGATTTCATCGCTTTCCCCTGCGCAAGTTGTATGACCGTAGGGGCTGTATATTCGCAAAGGAGTGCCTGAACCATGCTTCCGACGATAACGGTAAGAACGCTTCACCTCTCCACTTACTGGCTGATGTTCGCCATGGGGGTTTGCGCCATGGGCGTCCTTATGGTGCGCCGACGGAAACAGTATGATTTAAGCGTTCCCAAGGCGCTGCTGTTTACCTTGCTGGTCACGGTGTTCGGTGTCACGGGGACAAAGCTATTGTATATTCTGGAGAGCTGGCCGAAGTTTACAGAAGATGGTTTGACTTTAGGTGGGCAGTCCTTTTTTGGAGCGGTATTTTTGGTTCCCGCTCTGATGGCGGTGTTTGGCCGTTTGTTTGCGCTGACACCTGGACGCGCGCTGGATGCCTGCGCCCCGTGCGGAGCGGTGATCGTTGCATGTATGCGCTTTGGCTGTTTTATGAACGGCTGTTGCGGCGGTTGGGAAATGACACTGGGCAATTTTCGCTTTCTGTGGCCTACGCAGGCCATAGAAAGTATGGGAGATTTCGTTATCCTGGGCCTTCTCTTGCGAATGGAGGAGAGGGGCACCTATCCGGGAAGGCGCTACGCGGTGTTTTTGGCCGCGTATGGTGTGCTGCGTTTCTTTGTGGAGTTCTTGCGGGATACAGCGAAGGACTGGCTTTACCTGTCTCATGGTCAGTGGTTTGCCATCCTTGGCTGTCTCATTGGAGGAGCGTCTCTTTGGTGGGAGTCGAAAGGGCGGAGCAGCGCAGGGCAGAACTGTAATCTGACCTGATAGAGTGGTCAACGAGAAAGAAGGGTGAATATCTTGGCGAAACAAAGAGTGAAACGCTGGCCGCTGAAGTATCTCGGCGCGGCGGTTCTGGCTTGGGCGGTGGTTATTAGCGTGATGCTGGTGACGTTTGCCGCCGACATTACTGTTACCAATCCCAGCGGCACCATCCTGACGGGCCAGTTGACATACAGCGCCACGGCGGAAGTGACAAGCGGTCAGGCTTCTACAAGTACAAGTAGCGCTGCGGCCGCTGTTACCAATGCTGGCAGCGGCAAGGTGACGCTGTCCGCGACAAGCTCCGTACGTACAAAAGACAATTGCAGCAAAACGTCCGCTTACGCTGGAACAACGACCCTGACCGTAACGGTCACCAATGCCAGCAGCTATCCCCTGCGCTTTGACTCCATCAGCCATGCGGGGAGTGCCACAATCAGCGGGATATCTGAAGGTGGAAGTCTGGCCAGTGGGAGTACATTTACCATCACACTGGCTGCTAAACCAGATGGTGATGAGACTGATACGGCGACCACTGTGAGCGATATCATCACCTTTACGGTAACGGAACTGACCAATGTCACACTGACAGCGTTGCCCTCAACTTACGCCAGCTATTCTGCTGGCAGTTTGAGTGTGGCCCAGAACGGCGAGGCAGTGACTGGCACAGTGACGCCTGGCACGACGGTGACTCCGGCGCTGACCGGTTCTGTGTCCAGCGGTTACAGCCTGCTGGGCTGGCGTCTGGGCGACGGCTCCTTTGTAGAGGCGGGACAGTCAATTACCGTAGGTGCGGATATGACGATCTATCCAATCATTATGCCCACGGGCACCAGCATTACCGGAGGGCCGTTTTCCGTAGGCGGTACGAATTATACCTTCTGGGAGGATGCGGTGACTGCCGCTGTGAAGAGCGGCAGTAGCATCATCCTTGCGGCTGACCATACCCTGCCGAACACGCTGGAGGGTAACGCGGTCTCCCCGGACATTGGCGGATGCTATGTTAAGAAGGGAGAGGATGGCAAGGTCGAACTGGTGCTGCCCGCCACCGCCAAGCTGCTGATTCCATATACCAGCAGCGACACGGGGACTTTCGGCGCGACGCCTCCACAGTCGTCCACGCTCAACTCTTCACATGCGGCTTATCGTGTCCTGACGGTCCCTTCCGGTATCAGGATCATCAACAATGGCGCCATCAATATCAATGCCCAGCAGTACAGCACATCCAGCTCAAATCCCGGCTGTGTTGCAGGAGACTACGGCCGGATGGAGCTGGAGTCCGGCGCGGAGCTGGATTTGCAGAGTGGCTCGTTGCTGTACTGCTACGGCTATATTACCGGTAAGGGCGATGTATACGCCAGAACAGGTTCTACCGCCTATGAGTTCATGCAGATCATGGACTGGCGCGGCGGTCAAAATTCCCTTACTCTGGTCAGTAGCATGGACAGTTTCCTCTTTTCCCAGTATTATGTGCAGAACATTGAGGCTTCGACGCATTATTTCTATAACGCGAAACTTAATGTGTGCGTCACTGTGACGGTAAGCGGCAGTATTCTGACAACCACCGGAGAGCTGATGGGGCCCACTGGTCTGTTCAGACTGGCTGAAGGCACCGAGTTGGTGCGCACCTATGACCCGGTCACTGACCGGATTGTCTATGACCTTTACGGCGACATGGTGACGGATTATATCGTGATCTCTCTCAGCATGCTTGGCTTCAGCATCACAATGGACTCTTCCGAGCATATTTTCCCTATCCAGAGCAATTACACCTTTAATCTTCGGAACGGTAGGATGACGCTGAGCCAGAAGTTTAAGCTGTTGCCCAGCTGTGAGATCAACGTGGAAAAGGGTGCCGAGCTTGCGGTTGCCAGTGGAGGTGAGCTGTACATCTACGACGTGGATGACTGGCGTGGCAACAAATATGTTTTCAACGGCAAGGATTTGGCTCCCATCAATTATTCGCCGACAAAAGCGATTACTAGAACCTCCGCTGGCCTAACCAGCGCCTCACTGCGGATCGACGGCACTTTGACCGCCAACGGTGCGGTGTATTCCACGGCCGGCGGCGAGGGACTGACGGGCACGGGTGTGTTTGTTAACTACGTGAGCGCGCCCGGTCTGACTTTGGATGAGTGCGCATCGGGAACGACTATAATTAATGTAGGTATCCAGCCCGTGGTAGGCATTTTAGCAGGCATTTCCACCTCCAGCAGCGACTACACCAAAAAATTTACCAACCCGGAAACCTACTACGGCACTCCTGCGGTGGTGGACAATAACGGCAACATCCTGAAAGAGAGTGCCTGGTATCAATACGCCGTCAATGTGGCGGCGCCCACCGGACAGGACATCTGCAAGGGCGTGGTAGCTTATAACGCGGATGACGGCGGCGTGTATTCGCTGGGCGGTTCCTATGAGACGGCAACCATCGGCACTACCACCATTAATAATGTGGTAGGCTACGCTGCTAACGGCTTGGATGCGGATAAAAATCCTGTTTCCGGTACGTTCCGTTTCAAAGTTGCGGGCTATAC
>JAUNGH010000156.1 GCA_030524605.1 Oscillospiraceae bacterium
TTTCTGCTATGAGAACCGGGCCTATATTCTTACGGCCAAGCTGGCCAATGTCTATGGCCTGTCGGCGTCTGAAGAAACAGACGTGGAAGTGCGTCGGGCTCTGGAAAAGGCCCTGGTCTGCTTCTGAGCGATAAAAAAAGAGCCGCGCTGCGGCTCTTTTTTGTGGTATGCTGTAACCAACCGCAGAAAAATTCCTTCTGACAGGGTAGAGACAACGTGGGAGGTGAAGGGATGGAGGACCAGCAGATCATCGAACTGTTCTGGAACCGGGACGACGGGGCCATCCCCGCCGCCCAGGAGAAATACGGCGGCAGGCTGCTGCGGCTGGCGGAACGGCTGGCAGGCAGCCGGGAGGATGGGGAGGAGTGCGTCAACGACACCTTTCTCAACGCCTGGAACGCCATCCCGCCGGAGCGGCCCCGCCTGCTGTTTGCCTGGCTGGCCAAGGTGTGCCGCAACCTGGCCTTTGACAGGCTGGATTGGAAAAAGGCGGAGAAGCGGAGCGGAGAGGTCGTGGCGCTGACGGCGGAGCTGGAGAGCTGTGTTCCCGACGGGCTTCGGGAGCGGGAAGCGGCGGGCCGGGAGCTGGGGGAGCTGCTGACAGCATTTCTGGAGACCCAGCCGGAGACAGCGCGGCTGGTGTTCCTGCGGCGGTATTGGTATGGCGACAGCATCCGGGAGATCGGGGAGCGGTACGGATACGGCGAAAGCAAGGTCAAGGTCACGCTGCTGCGGACGCGGGAGCGTCTGCGGGCGTATTTGGAAAAGGAGGGGATCACGGTATGAACGGACGGGACCTGTTGGAGGCCCTGGGCCAGGTGGACGGGGCCCTGGTCGAGGCGGCGGAGAGCCGCCGCCCCTGCCGCCGTCCCCGGCCCTGGCTGCTGGCGGCCTGCATCTGCCTGGTGCTGGCGGGGACGGCCTGCGCGGTGGGGACCCTCTGGGGCGTTCAGATCGGCGAGCTGTCCACAGGGGAGGAGGAGTCCAGCTACTCCGTCTACGGGACGGTGCGGACCGTGCCGGACGCGAACTTCTCCCAGGAGCTGCACCAAATCCTGGAGGACGACTGGGCGGATTGGTGGGCCAAGAGTTTGCCGGAGCGGATGCTTTCCAGCACGCTGCCGGGGGCGCCCTACCGGGAATATGAGACCTGGGTGGAGGGCACGGCCTTCCTGGGCGTTGAGCCGGCCAACCCCCTGGAGGAGGCGGATTGGCTGGAAAGGGCCGCCAGCGACGGGACGCTGGAGGGGGCGCAGATGGTCATGAAGCACTGTAGGGTATCCTTCCGGGGCAATGAAAACGGCCGGGTGGAGACAGCATCCCTGCGGGCCGGCTACCGCAGCGGGGACATCAGGGTGACGCTCCGGGTGGAGCTGCGGACGGAGTACGCCGGGGAGACGGCGGGGGACGGCAGCCAGGACATTGAGACCGGCGCCGTGTGGCCGGAGGCGGTAAACATGACCTCCAACTCCTTTGCCATGCCGGATGGGCAGGCGGCGGCCCTGGTGATCTCTCAGCCCCGGCGGGAGGACTCCTATGTGTCTATCGACGCCTATTTCATCCGGGACGGCCTGCTGTACAGCCTGGATGTGGTGGGCCCCGATGGCGGCGACGAGGCGGTGGCTGCCGTGCGGGCGGTGCTGGAACAGGCTTTAAACTGCTTTGAATAGGGAGGGGGCGCTGTGAAAAAGCGGATCATCTGCAGCCTGGGCGTCCTGTGTGCGCTTGTGCTGATGCTGGCCTGGCAGGAGAGACCCTCCGGCATTCCCACCAGGGCAGAGGTAGCTGCCATGACGGACCGGGAGGCCACAAAGGTCCTGGCGGAAGCGTCCCGGCAGGCGGTGGTGGAGACATGGGGAGAGCCGGACGGGATGCTCTCCGGCCTGTATGGGGACGTCTATGGAACCCCGGCGGGCCTGCATATCATCATCTACTATGACGTCAGTCTCAACAGCGGGCCACGGGTACAGGCCGTCAAAATCGGCAGTTGAAAATAAAGCCGGACCGTCCCTTTGGGACGGTCCGGCTTTTGGTACGCAGATGATTTACATAAACATGCACAGAATGACCGGCAGGAAGATGGCGGGGACATAGTTCATGACCTTCAGCTTTGTGATGCCGATCAGGTTCAGTCCCAGGCCCATGATGAGGACGGAGCCCACCACAGTCATCTCCGGGATGGTGCTGGCGTTCTGCTGCAAAATAGGGGCCACCAGACTGGCGAGACAGGCGATGCCGCCCTGGATGACGAACACCGCCGCGGCGGCCAGCAGGACGCCGATGCCCAGGGAGGAGGCGAAGATGATGGAAGACACAAAGTCCAGAGTGGCCTTGGTGAAGAGCATGGTGTGGTCTCCGGTGAGACCGTCGTTGAGAGCGCCCACGATGGTCATGGCGCCTACGCAGAACACCAGGGAGGCGGTGACGAAGCCCTCCGCCAGGGAGGTCTTGCCGCCGGCCCTCTGAAATTTCTTTTCCAACCGTTCCGCAAAGTGGTTCAGGTGGCCGTCCAGATCGCACAGCTCGCCGATGATGGCGCCCACGGCGATGGAGATGATGGTGATCAGGGCGTTTTCACCGCCCAGCATGCCGGTGATGCCGATGAACAGCGTACACAGGCCCAGGCCCTTCATCACCGTATCCCGCAGCCGCTCCGGCAGGATGTTGCCCAGAAACAGGCCGATGGCGGATCCGGCGATGACCGTTGCGGTATTGACAAGGGTACCGACTAACATAGGGAATCTCTCTCTTTCTTCAAAATGTCGCAAACCACGGCGCTGCCCAGCAGCAGGCCCGCCGCAGCGGGGACCCAGGGGTTGCTGGCCGGGACGCTGCGGCGGCCGGGAGGGGGGGCCTCCAGCTGCCGGGCGGGGGCCGGTTCCTCGGGGCTGAACACCACCTTCTGATGGCGGATGCCCCGGCTTCGCAGCTCCTTCCGCATGACCCGCGCCAGGGGGCAGCCGTAGGTCTCGGAGATGTCCGCCAGCCGCAGCAGCGTGGGGTCCAGCTTGTTCCCGGTGCCCAGGGCCATGATGAGGGGGATGTCCAGCCGGCGGGCGGTCTCCGCCAGATCCAGTTTGCAGGACACCAGGTCGATGGCATCCACGATGTAGTCGTACCGGCGGCCCTCCGGGAAAAACAGGCCCCGGTGGGCGGCGTCATAGACGGCCTGCATGGGATGGAGGACGGCATCCGGGTTGATGTCCCGCAGGCGGGCGGCCACGGCCTCCGCCTTGGGAAAGCCCACGGTGGAGGTCATGGCCTCCAGCTGGCGGTTGATATTGGTGAGGGACACGGTGTCGCCGTCCACCAGCGTCAGCTCACCCACGCCGGAGCGGGCCAGGCACTCGGCGGCGTAGCTGCCCACGCCGCCCAGGCCGAAGAGGATGACGTGGGACTCCCGCAGGCGCCGCTGGCCCTCCGGCCCCCACAGCATCTCATTGCGGAGAAAGCGTTCGTCCATGATGGGACCTCCCTTGTGAAAAGGAAGCCGGCTTTGCGTCTCAAAGCCGGCTTCCTGCGTATGTTGATGTGCCGGAGGATCAGCCGACGAACTTCATGCCAAAGTCGCTGCGGGTAATGGTGCTGTCGGCAGGCAGGCTTTCGGCCCACTCGTTGTAATCCGCGCTTTTCAGATCGGAGACCACCTGGGCCTGCCAGCGGGGCAGGTCCTCGCCCACAAAGTACATGACGTGGGCGCCGTATTCAGTCTCCACCACGGCGGTGTCGCCGGGCTTGCGGCTGGCGTCAAAGCACCAGTCGTTGAAGGCCTCCACGGCCCAGCCGTTGTAGATCTGGGTGTACAGGCCGCCGTCGTACTTGGAGCCGTCGGCGGACTCCTGCATGGCCAGGGCGGCAAAGGACTCCTCGGTGGCGTCGCCGGACTGCCACTGGGCCAGCAGCTCGTCGGCCTTGGCCTTGGCGTCGGCCTTCAGTTGGGCCTGCTCCTCCTCATAGCCCTCGTCGCCTTCGAACAGGGTGGCGGTGCCCAGGCTGACCAGGATGTGGCGAACGTCGACGGTGTTGTACTCCTCGCGGAAGCGGTCGTGGAACACCGCCACAAGGTAGTCGGAGCCGCTCTCCAGAACGGCGCTGTCGCCGGCCTTGCGGGCACTGTCAAAGACCCAGTCGCCCAGGGTGGAGCTGGAGTAGGTGCCGGCCTCCACGTTGGAATAGCTGTTGTCGCCGGCCAGGGTCTCCAGCTTTCCGCCGGCCTGGAAGCCGGCCAGAATCTGATCCGCGGCGGCCTTGGCGGCCTCCTTGGCGGCGGACTCCTCCTCGGTGGGCTCAACGGTGTTGCCCTCGTCGTCCTGGGTGCTCTCGGCGGCGCCGGAGATGGTGACATACTCGTAGGCGGCCTTGTCGTAGCTGTTTGGATCGGCGTCATAGGCGGCGGTGATCTCGCTGTCGCTGTAGGTCAGGCCGTCTTCGTAGGCGGAGGTGTAGGCGTCGTACTGCAGCAGGCGCAGGAACTGGGCCTCGTAGACGCCCTTGCTCATGCTGGCGCCGAAGCTGTTTTTCAGATACTGGGAGACGGAGAGATTGCTGGCCTTGGCGGCGGCCTCCAGAGACGCGATGGAATCGTCGTACTGGGCCTGTACGCCGGCGGGATAGGTGAAGCCCTCCTCCTTGGCGGCCTTCAGCGCCGCCTGGACGGCGGCCATCTGCTCCAGGGCCTGCTCCAGGAAGAAGTCATGCCAGGTCTCCCCCTCGGTGGCGCCGGTCATCATGGCGCCCATGGAGGAGACGGTCTGCTCCTTCAGGGAGGAGGTGGTGTCCAGCCCGGAATAACTGAGCATGCCGTAGCTGTACAGATTGTTCACGGTGTTCTGATACACGGTCTGATAATGGAAGTTCACCTCAGCGGCGGTGTACTTTTCGCCGTCGATGGTGGCGGCGGTGGACATCTTGGGGATGATGTTGGAGCGCCACACGATGGTGGCGACGACGGCAACGGCGAAAACGATGCCGATTACGCCGTACAGGATGTTGCTGCGCCTTTCCTGCTTGCGCTGCTGTGCCTCCCGGACGGTCTTGGGATCGATCCAGCCGGCGCTGGCCTGCTCCTGACGGGTCTGCTTTTCTCTAGATGCGCTCATTTGTGTTCAGTCCTCTCAAATATTCAAGTGCAATGGTTGCAATTTAACGCACTTTGTCATTATACAGAATATCCATGCAATGTGCAAGTGGAAAATCCAAAGAGAATTTTAAAATGATTTCCTGAAAATCAGCTGAAAAAACGGAACAGGGGGCCGTCCCTGTTCCGAAAAGCCAAAACGTGCCCCGCAGCGGCCGTGTAGACCTCGTTATAACCTGCACCTTTACGGACAGGT
>JAUNGH010000157.1 GCA_030524605.1 Oscillospiraceae bacterium
CGGACGGCGGAACTGGAGCAGTCCATCTACGGCATGGCGGGGGAGAGCTTCAACATCAACTCCCCCAAGCAGCTGGGCGAGATTTTGTTCGGCAAGCTGGGCCTGCCCCACGGCAAGAAGACCAAGACCGGCTGGTCCACCAATGCCGACGTGCTGGAAAAGCTGCGCTACGAGGCGCCCATCGTGGGCACCGTGCTGGAGTACCGGCAGTATGCCAAGCTGAAATCCACTTATGCCGACGGGCTGTTGAAGGCCATCGACCCCGACGGCCGGGTGCGCACCAGCTTCCAGATGACCGTCACCGCCACCGGGCGGCTCAGTTCCACGGAGCCGAACCTGCAGAATATCCCCACCCGCACGGACCTGGGCAGCGAGATCCGCAGGATGTTCGTGCCCGCTGACGGCTGTGTGCTGGTGGACGCGGACTACTCCCAGATCGAGCTGCGGCTGCTGGCCCACATCTCCGGGGACGCGGCCATGCGCACGGCGTTCACCTCCGGCGGGGACATCCACACCGCCACGGCGGCCCAGGTGTTCCACACGGCTCCGGAGGATGTGACCCACGAGATGCGCCGCAGCGCCAAGGCAGTGAACTTCGGCATCGTGTACGGCATCTCCGCCTTCTCGCTGTCTCAGGATATCGGCGTGTCCGTGGCGGAGGCCAAGGCGTATATGGAGGCGTATTTCGCCACCTTCCCCGGCGTGCGGAAGTATATGGACGAGGTGGTGGAGAAGGCCAGGGAGACCGGCTATGTGGAGACCATCCTCCACCGCCGCCGGGACCTGCCGGAGCTGAGATCCTCCAACTTCAACCTGCGCTCCTTCGGCGAGCGGGTGGCGCTGAACATGCCCATCCAGGGCACGGCGGCGGACATCATGAAGCTGGCTATGATCGCCGTGTGGAAGCGGCTGAGAGCGGAAAAGCTCCGGGCCCGGCTGGTGCTCCAGGTCCACGACGAGCTGATCGTGGAGTGCCCGGAAGCCGAGGCGGAGCAGGTGGCGAAGCTGCTGGAGGAGGAGATGGAGAATGTGGTCCATCTGTCCGTCCCCCTGACGGCGGAGGCGCATTGGGGGAGAAATTGGCTGGAGGCGAAGGGCTGAGGGCAGGCAAGAGATAAAAGGTAAAAGATAAGAGATAGGAGCAGACAATCAGGAATTGCTATGACGAGAGAGGAACAGCGGCATCTGCGGGAGCTGAAAAGGCCCTTCGAGCAGGCGTGCCGGGCAGCCGGGAAGGCGCGGGGATGGAAGGCCGTCTCCGGTATCCAATATCAGGTCCGGGACGGCATTTTATATGAGCTGTTTCCGGGCCTGCCTCCGGTGGACCGGGGAACGGCGGTATCCGCATGGCTCTGCTGCAAGCCTTTGGCATTGGACGAAATGTTCTGGCAGGTGTTTCATATGGCGGAGGAAGCGGCGAAAAAGCCCTTCAGCTTCCGCGTCAACGGCGCGTTTACCGCTCCTGTGCTGACCCTGGAGCGCTGGAAAACGCCGCTGCCGGGGCCGGAGGCCCTGGAGGAGACGGTGGATGCCGTGTTTGACAGGGCGGAGACGCTGACTGGAGAAAACCTGTTTCCGACGGCGGCGTCCTTCCGGCGGGCTGTGGAAGCGGAGACGGCAAACAGCCGCCGGACGCTGAATATCATTTTATGTATGCTGTGCGAGGGCAATTACGCCGGGGCGGCGGAGGAGATCAGCCGGGCCCTGGCCCGGGGCGAGGACGGAGGATTCCTGCGGCTGGACGGCGGCAGCATCCTGGAGGACGCCCGGGACTGGTGCGCCGCCCGGCTGGGGGAGCCGGTATGAAGCGGCTGCTGGTGGTTTTGGGCGTGGCGGGGGTGTCCCTGTCCGCCGTGTTCGTCCGGTGGTCCACGGCGCCGTCCATGATCCTGGCGCTGTACCGGATGTGCTTCGCGGCGGCGCTGCTGGCGCCGTATACCCTGCTGCGCCGCCGGGAGGAGCTGGGGGCGCTGAAGCGGCGGGAGGCGCTTTTGTGCCTTGCCGGCGGCGCGTTTCTGGGGCTGCACTTCGCCGCGTATTTTGAGTCCCTGCGGTGGACCTCCATCGCCTCGTCTGTGGTGCTGGTGGACACGGAGGTGCTGTTTGTGGCCCTGGGCAGTGTGCTGTTTCTGGGGAAAAGGCTGCCCGGCAAGGCGTGGCTGGCGGTGGCGCTGGCCTTCGGCGGCAGCGTGGTCATCGCCCTGGCAGACACCGCTGCGGGGCCCGACGCGGTGCGGGGGGACCTGATCGCCCTGGCTGGGGCGCTGTGCATGGCGGTGTACACCATGATCGGCGCGGTGTGCCGCAGGCGCATCTCCACTGCGGTTTATACATATCTGGTATATCTGTCGGCGGCGCTGACCGTGCTGGTCATCGCCCTGCTGGGCGGGATGCCCCTGACGGGCTACGGCCCGGTGAACCTGGGGACGGCTCTGGGCATGGCGGTGTTCTGCACCCTGCTGGGCCACAGCGTGTTCAGCTGGGGGCTGAAATACCTGCCGCCTGCTTTTATTTCCACGGTGAAGCTGCTGGAGCCGGTGTTCGCCTCCGTCTGGGGGCTGGCCCTGTTCGGGGAGAGGCCCGGAGCGGCGGTGCTTCTGGGCGGCGCGGTCATCATCTGCGGCATTGCCCTGTATGGACGTGCGGAGGAGAATTGATGGGAGAACTGGGCTTTTCTTACATGGGCGCGCTGTTTTTGCTGGCGCTGCTGGTTCCCAACCTGCTGTGGACCCGGTGCAGGCCGGAGGGCTATGATCCATCCGGGGAGAGCCGCCTGCTGCGGCTTTTGGAGCGGGCAGGCCAGATTTGGATCACCTGCGGAGCGCTGATCTGGCGGGGTTTTGACTGGCGGCCCTGGACGGCCTGGTCCTGGTGGCTGGCGGCAGCGGTTTTTTTGATGCTGTTATACGAAGCCTGGTGGCTCCGCTATTTTCGCAGCAGACGGACCATTGCGGACTTCACCGCCGGCTTGCTGGGCGTCCCGGCGGCGGGGGCCGCGCTGCCTGTGGCGGCGTTCTTCCTGCTGGGAATTTACGGCAGGGCCTTTTGGCTGCTGCCGGGGGTGGCCGTGCTGGGGATCGGACATATCGGGATCCACCTTCAGCACAGGCGTGAATCATGTGGAAGAAAGGAAGCATAGGTTATGAGCCAACAAATGCATGTGCGCATTGTCCCCATGAACGCGGACCATCTGGACGAGGTGGCGGAGCTGGAGCGCATCTGCTTCTCCGCGCCCTGGTCCCGGAACATGCTGGCGGAGGAGCTGGACAACGCCCTGTCCGCCTTCCTGGTGGCCCTGGACGACGGCGGAAAGGTCGCGGGCTACGCGGGCCTTCAGGTGGTGCTGGACGAGGGCTACATCACCAACGTGGCAGTGCGGCCGGAGTGCCGGCGGCAGGGTGTTGCCGGAAAGCTGCTGCAGGTGTTTCTGGACTTTGCCCAGGGGAACCATTTGGCCTTTCTGACCCTGGAGGTCCGGGCGTCCAATTACGACGCCATCGCCCTCTACGGCAGCCGGGGCTTCCGCAGCGTGGGGCGGCGGAAGAATTACTACGAGCATCCCAGGGAGGATGCCATCATCATGACAAGGGAGTTCAATGCCAATGGAACTGCGGATCCCGTCTCCTGAACAGCTGCGGACGGTCTATGCGTCTGATTTGAAGGAATCCTTTCCCCCGGCGGAACTGAAGCCCCTGCGGGCCATCGAGGAGATGTGGCGGGACGGCTGGTACCGCCCCTGGTGCCTGTTCGACGGGGACGACATCGCGGGGGAGTGCTTTTTGTGGCTGGGACATCCCGGCTGGGCGCTGCTGGACTATCTGTGCGTCTCTCCCCGCCGCCGCAACAGCGGCGCCGGCGCGCTGCTGCTGCGGAAAATGCGGGAGGCGGAGCCGGGCATGGTGATCCTGGCGGAGAGCGAAGCCCCCGTCCACGCCCCGGACCCTGTGCTGGCGCAGCGGCGGCTGGGCTTTTACGCCCGGAACGATGCGAGAATGGCCGGATATGATACCGATATGTTCGGCGTCCATTACAGGACGCTGTACTGGGCGGAGGAAACGGTGGACGACGAGACGCTGATGCGGGAGCACAGCTTCATCTACCGGAACCGCTTTTCTCCCCGGAAGTACGCCCGGTATGTCCGCATCCCCCGGGACCCGCTGGCGGGGCCCATTCCCCAGGTGCCCTGGGACGAGTGAGAAAGAGGTGTGAGCTTCATGAAAATTTTAGCCTTTGAATCCTCCTGCGACGAGACCGCCGCCGCGGTGGTGGAGGACGGGCGCAGGGTCCTGTCCGACGCCATCGCGTCCCAGGCGGACATGCACGCCCTGTACGGCGGCGTGGTGCCGGAGATTGCCTCCCGCAAACATGTGGAGGTCATCGCCGCCCTGACGGAGCAGGCCCTGCGGGACGCGGGCTGCACCCGGGCGGACATCGACGCCGTGGCGGTGACCTACGCTCCCGGCCTCATCGGCGCGGTGCTGGTGGGCCTGAGCTTCGCCAAGTCCGTGGCCTGCGCCCTGAACGTGCCCCTGATCCCCGTCCACCACATCCGGGGCCATATCGCCGCCAACTATCTGGCCTTCCCGGAGCTGGAGCCGCCCTTCCTGGCCCTGGCCATCTCCGGCGGAAACACCCTGCTCGTGGACGTGCGGGACTACACCGACATGCACATCCTGGGCGCCACCCGGGACGACGCGGCGGGGGAGTGCTTCGACAAGGCGGCCCGTGTGCTGGGCCTGCCCTATCCCGGCGGCGGGCCCATGGACAGGCTGGCCCGGCAGTCGGCGGGCGGCGTTTACAGGCTGCCCCACGCCCACGTGGACGGCGCGCCGCTGGACATGAGCTTTTCCGGCCTGAAGACGGCGGTGGTGAATCTGGCCCACCACGCCGGGCAGGTGGGGGAGGAGCTGGACCGGGCGGCGCTGGCCCGGGACTTCGCCCAGGCCGTCAGCGACACGCTGGTGCCCCGGGCCATGGAGGCCGCCCAGCAGGCGGGGCGGAAGGTCATCGTGGCCGCCGGCGGCGTGGCGGCCAACTCCGTCATCCGGAGCGACCTGGAACGGGCCTGTGAAAAAGCGGGCTGCAGGCTGTACCTGCCGCCGCTGAGACTGTGCGGCGACAACGGCGCCATGATCGGCGCCCAGGGGTACTACGAGTATCTGGC
>JAUNGH010000158.1 GCA_030524605.1 Oscillospiraceae bacterium
CCTGCTGTTCTCCTGTGCCCGGAACATCTCCATCGCCGGGCACACCATGCGGGAGAAGAAGTGGGAGAAGAAGGCCTACTCCAAGGGCTTTGAGCTGATGGGCAAGACCATGGGTGTCATCGGCTATGGCCGCATCGGCCGGCTGGTGGGTGACAAGGCCCAGGCGCTGGGCATGAACGTTCTGTCTTATGTCAACCGCAACAAGCCGGAGGGCTGCGAGTGCGAGACCATGAAATTCGTCACGCCTGACGAGCTGCTGGCCCAGTCGGACATCATCGTGCTGTGCGCCCCCGGCGGCAGCAAAGCGCTGGTGGATGCGGAGAGCATTGCAAAGATGAAGGACGGCGTGGTCATTATCAATGTGTCCCGGGGCAGCAATGTGGACGAGGCGGCATTGCTGGAGGCGCTGAATTCCGGCAAGGTGAAAGCCGCGGGCCTGGACGTTTGGATGAGCGAGAAGGATCCCAACTGGGAGTTGGCCGCCCATCCGGCGGTATCCTGCATGCCCCATGTGGGCGCGGGCACCAGGGAGGCCCAGAAGCGCATCGGCGCCGAGCTGGTGGACATCGTGGAGCACTTCTGACATTTCTGAAAAAAACTGTCCGGTACGCTGTACCGGACAGTTTTTTTATCATCTCATTTCGCCGCGGCATCCAGCATGCGGAGCAAAAAGTCCCGTGCCTCGCTCCGGCTGGAAAAACACTTTTCGGCCCCGGTGAGATACTGCACCGCGTCCGTCCACTCCCACAGGCTGTATGCCTCCGCCGGCAGTTCCCCCAGGCAGGCGCACAGGCAGCGGCACTCCACGTTCCGCAGGTCCGAGAGGCAAACGCTCCCCGTCTGTTCAGCCACATGATCCAGCAGGCCCTTTTCCATCTGTTTTCTCACCGCTTTCTATTCACGTCTATTGTCGCTTTTATAACGTCGTATGTCTCCTTTTAAAAGTATATACTGTTGTTTTAAACACGTCAATAAACGTGATTGAAATTATTTCAGAAATCACCTTCTTTGGATAGACTATTATCGGGAGGTGATTTCCAATGGCAAGGCAGTTTGACAATCGTGAGAAGCTGGCCGACCTGTACTATGCCATCGGCTATTACCGCAGGCGGAAAGGACTGTCCCAGGAGCAGCTGGCGGAAAATCTGGGCATCAGCCGCCAGCATCTGGCCTCCATCGAGGCCCCCAACATGAACCGCGGGCTGTCGCTGGAACTGCTGCTCAACATTGCCACCGTGCTGGAAATTGAACCGTATCTGCTTCTGAAATTCAGTCCGGAAAAATAAAATCCATGATTTATGACCGGAAAACACAGGTTGATTTTCTCCGTTTTGAGGGATCATATGCATGAAAAAAGAGCGCTTTCGCGCTCTTTTTTTGCGTTTTTCAGGTAAAATGGTCTCCGGCGCCGGTATCCGAACCGGCGTCTCGCGGCCCCCGGCTTCGCCCCGGAATCGGTTGTGGCGGCGGCATACCGTAAGTTTTAGTACATTTTTATGCTATTCTTGCCCATTTTATCCAAATTCCGACGATTTTTTTAATTTGTTCACAAAATTTTAACTGCCATCTCTATTTACTTTTAAAAGTTGTCAGTATATAATGGTTTTATTGGATGCTGAATGGCGGTGATCGTTTTATGAAACAGACAGTTGTCCCCTCGCAATATCTGCTGATCGCACTGGACCTGGCCCGCCGGATCGCCAGAGGCGAGCTGCCGGAGGGCAGCCGCATCTATGGCCGGTCCGTCATGGCGTCGGAGTACAACGTGTCGCCGGAGACCATCCGGCGGGCGCTGCGGCTGCTGGCGGACATGAAGGTGGTGGAGGTGAAGCCCCAGAGCGGGGCGGTGGTCCTCTCCGCCGACAGCGCCAGGCGGTACATTGAAAACTTTCAGGGAAGCGCCGATGTCCACGCCCTCCGGGCGCGGCTGCGAGAGCAGATGGAGGAATATGAGGATCTGCACCGCCGCATGGCGGAAACCGTGAAGGCCCTGGTGAAAAGCCGGGACACCTTTGCCGCCGCAGGCGAGCCCCTTCCCAATTATGAGGTCCCTGTCCCCAAGGACTCTCCCTGCATCGGGCAGAGTATTGGGGCTTTAAAATTCTGGCAGTCCACCGGGGCCACCGTGGTGGCCATCCGGCGGGGCCAAACCGTTATCGCATCCCCCGGCCCTTACGCAGAGCTGTATGCCGGGGACATCATCGTGCTTGTAGGCAGCGCCGCCGCAGCGGACGCCGCCCACCGCCTGGTCACATCAAAGGAGGTATCATGATCCAATTTGAACACGTCACAAAGAGCTATGGGAAAAATCCCATTCTCAAGGACCTGAGCTTCACCATCCCCGACGGGCAATTCGTGGTCCTGATCGGCCCCTCGGGCTGCGGCAAGACCACGACCCTGAAGACCATCAACCGCCTGATCGACATCGACTCCGGCACCATCTCCATCGATGGGCACGACATCCGCTCCTCCGACAAGGTGGAGCTGCGGCGGCACATCGGCTACGTCATCCAGCAGATCGGTCTGTTCCCCAACATGACGGTGGCCCAGAACATCTGCGTGGTGCCCAGGCTGCTGAAGTACGACAAGGCCAGGTGCGACGAGATCGTCCGGGAGATGCTGAAGCTGGTCAATATGGAGCAGTACGCGGACAAATACCCCTCGGAACTCTCCGGCGGACAGCAGCAGCGCATCGGCGTGCTGCGGGCCCTGGCGGCCTCGCCCCCCATCGTGCTGATGGATGAGCCCTTCGGCGCCCTGGATCCCATGACCCGGGCGGTTTTGCAGGACGAGGTGCGCAGCATCCAGCAGAAGCTGAACAAAACCGTCATCTTCGTCACCCACGACATGGACGAGGCGCTGAAGCTGGCGGACATCATCATCTTCATGGACGGCGGCGAGATCGTCCAGATGGCCTCCCCCGAGGAGATGCTGGAGCACCCCGCCACCGACCAGGTGCGCAGCTTCCTGGGCAAGCACGCGCCGGATGCCCCCGCCCCCTCCACCGTGGAGCATTTCATGCGGACCAATCTCGTCACCGTGAAGAAAAACCGGGGCGTGCTGGAATGCGCCGAGCGCATGGCCCGCAGCAGCGTGGACTCCCTGCTGGTCACAGACGAGGATAAGCGCTACGTCGGCACCATCTCCATCGCCGACATCCGCCGCTGGGGCCGGGAGCTGACCAGCATCGAGCCCATGGTCCGCCAGACCGCCCGCACCGTCCGGGTGGGGGACGACGCCAAAGAGTCCTTCGACTATCTGCTGGAGTCCGGCGCGGGCTACGTGGTGGTGCTGAATGAGGACGACACCATCGCCGGCATCGTCACCAAGACCAGCGTGGCCCGGTCCGTGGCCGAGAACCTGTGGGGGGACGCGAGATGAGGGCGCTGTTTGATACTTACGGCGCCATGCTGGCAAAAGCCATCGCCATCCACACGGGGTATGTGCTGGTGTCCGTGGCGCTGGGCTTCGCCCTGGGACTGCTGCTGGGCATCCTGCTCTCCCGCGTTCCCAAGTGGTCCGGCGTTATTCTGCCTGTTGTCTCCGTGTTCCAGACCATCCCCGGCCTGGTATTCATCGGTCTGCTGTTTCTTTGCCTGGGCATGGTCCCCGCCACGGTCATCATCGCCCTGGCCATCTACGCCATGTTCCCGGTGCTGAAAAACACCTACACCGGCATTCTCGGCGTGGAGGGCAAGTATGTGGAGGCCGCCAAGGGCTGCGGCATGTCCCCCTTCCAGGCCCTTGTCAAGGTGGAGCTGCCCCTGGCCATGCCCACCATCATCGCGGGACTGCGGATGGCGGCGGTGTACACCGTTTCCTGGGCGGTGCTGGCGGCCATGATCGGCATGGGCGGCCTGGGCGACTTCGTGTACCAGGGCACCTCCTCCAACAACAATACGCTGATCCTGCTGGGCGCCATCCCGGCAGCCATTCTGGCGGTTGTCATCGGCGCCGTTATTGACCTTTTGCAGAAGAAGGTCACGCCCCGGGGCCTGCGGAAGGAGGTGGGCAGATGACCTGGTCCTTGATCTGCGAGCATCTGTTCATTGTCCTGGCCGCCAGCATCCTGTCCATCTGCATCGGCCTGCCTCTGGGCATTCTGGCCTACGTCTATCCCAGGGCCCGCGCTGTGATACTGCGGGTGGTGGACCTGCTGCAAACCGTCCCCTCCCTGGCCCTGCTTGGCATCATCATGGTCTTTCTCGGCGCCGGAAAAATTACCGTCATTACCGGCATCACACTGTACTCCCTTCTCCCCATCGTGCGGAACACCTGCCTGGGGCTCCAGGAAGTGGACCCCGGCGTGAAGGAGGCTGCCCGGGGCATGGGCATGAGCAAGCCCTACCGCACGCTGATGGTGGAATTCCCCCTGGCCTTCCCCACCGTGTTCACCGGCATCCGCATCGCCGTGGTCAATGCCATCGGCACCGCCGTGTTCGCAGCCTTCGTGGGCGGCGGCGGTCTGGGCGGCATCATCAACCGGGGCATCCGCATCCAGGATATGGCCCTTGTCCTCTCCGGCACCGGAGCGCTGATGGTCATCGCCATCCTTCTGGACCTGCTGATGGGCTGGTTTGAAAAGCAGATGCGCAAGTCCCGGGGCGGGTCCAGACACATGTGGATCCCCGTGGCGGCTATTCTGCTGGCCTTCGTCCTTCTGCTTCCCTATGGAATGGGCAAGGGCGGCGGTGAAAACGAACTGATGCTCTATGACGGCGATTACAGTGAAACGCAAATTATGCACCACATGGTGAAAATGCTGGTGGAGGACAAGACGGACCTGACCGTCACCATCCAGGACCAGATGTCCCAGGTGAACAACTTCAAGTCCCTCATCGGTGACAGCCACACCTGCGATTTGATGATCAGCTACGACGGCACTCTGCTGACGACGTTCCTGCAGCTGGACACCACCGACGTGCCGGAGGACAGCTCCATCTATGACTACGCCAACCAGGTGGCCGGCGAGCGGCATGATATCCGCCTGCTGGAAAAGCTGGGCTTTGACAACACCTACGCCATCGCAGTGCCTCAGGCCGTGGCGGACCAGTACGGCCTGGAGACGGTCAGCGACCTGATCCCCGTGGCGGACCAGCTGGTGTTCGGCGCGGAGCATGAGTTCTTCACCCAGGAGGGCAGCATGAAATTCGG
>JAUNGH010000159.1 GCA_030524605.1 Oscillospiraceae bacterium
TCCTATCCTTCATCCTTTTTTATCCTCTTGTCCAATTTCTATTGTAATCCTACATCAGGGGCGGATTTCCCGGATTTTGGACAGGTCCCCGCTGCACAGGGCCTCCAGATTGGCGAAGATCGTCTCCGGCGGCCAGTCCCACCACTGCAATTTCAGCAGATAGTCGGTCAGCTCCCGGTCAAACCGCCGTTTGATGACCCGGCAGGGATTGCCGCCGGCAATGTGATAGGCCGGGACGTCCGACGCCACCACGGAGCCTGCCGCAATGATGGCCCCGTCGCCGATATGGACGCCGGGCAGGACCGTGACGTTCTGGCCGATCCAGACGTCGTTCCCCACCACGGTGTCGCCCTTCAGGGGAAGGTCCTCCAGAGACGGGGTACACTTCTCCCAGCCGCCGCCCATGATGTTGAAGGGGTAGGTGGTGACGCTGCACATCCGGTGGTTGGCGCCGTTCATGATGAATTCCACGCCCCTGGCGATGGCGCAGAACTTTCCGATGATGAGCCGGTCCCCGATGAATGCGTAGTGGTGGGTGACATGGTTCTCAAAGTGCTCGGAGTCCACAGGGTCGTCGTAATAGGTATACTCCCCCACCAGAATGCCGGGGCGGGTGATGGTGTTTTTGATATAGCAGACGCTGGGAATGCCGGGGTTGGGATGGACGGCGTTGGGGTCGGGGCCGAACATGGGAACACTTCCTTTCCTCTTCCTCTTTAAAATTGACAATTGACAATGGAGGAATTCGCCTGCGGCGGTAAATTTCAACTGCCGCCGCAGGTGGCCTCTCCATTCTCCCGTAATTGTCAATTGTCCATTGTTTTGGGGTCCTCCTCCGCCAAGCTCCCCCGCCGCTTCCACCGGCCGGACAGGTAGTACGCCGCTGACAGCGTGAAGCCCACGATCCAGCCCACGCCCACGCCGTAGTACATATAGTCCGGCCCGTAGCGGTCCGCGAACCAGTACACGGCGGGTACCCGCACCAGGATCAGGGAGATGATGACATCCAGCATGGGGAACACGCTGTCCCCCGCGCCCCGCATGGCGTTGTTCAGGCTGAACATGACGGAGAAGAGAATATAGAACGGCATGATGCACTTCAAATACACCGCCCCCGCCTCGATGACCGCGGGCGTGTCGGAGAAAAAGCCCACCAGCGCCGGGCCCAGAGGGATCAGCACCAGCATCACCGCCGACCAGACCACCGAGGCGGCCACCGTGATACGGATGCCCTGCCTTGCCCGGTCCAGCCGCCCGGCGCCGATGTTCTGCCCCACGAAGGCGGTGACGGCGTTGGAAAGGCTCTGCACCGGCAGAAACGCCAGCTGGTCCAGCTTGGAGCCGACATTGTACGCGGCGGTGAACTCCTTGCCGTAGGAATTGATCTTGCTCATGACCACGATGGCTCCCACCGCCACCAGGGACATCTGAATGCCCGCCGGCAGGCCGATGCCCATGATCTGGCGAAACAGCTTCCTGTCGAACCGGCGGCAGAAGGGGCGGATGGCGATCTCCGGGTAGCGGCGGTTGATATAGACCAGGCCGAACAGCCAGGAGAACGCCTGGGAGATGACGGTGCCCAGGGCCACGCCCAGCACCCCCAGGCCGCCCGCGAGAACCAGCGCCAGGTCCAGGATGATGTTCATGACTGCGGCAATGGCCAGAAACAGCAGCGTCGTCCGGCTGTTGCCCAGACCGCCTAGAATGCCTGCGTTCAGATTGTAGCCGATGGTGCCGATGATACCCGCGCACACCACGATCAGATAGACCCACGCCTCGTGGTAGGCGCTCTCCTCCACCCGCATCAAAAACAAGATGGGCTTCACCAGCAGCACGGCGAGGGCGGTGATGGGGACGGCGGAGACCACGAAGGCGGTGTAAATGGTATCCACCGCGTCCCGCACCCGGTTCAGCTTTCCGGCGCCGTAGAACTGGGCGATGACCACCGTGCCGCCGTTGGAAAGGCCCATGAACAGCGACGCGAACATGAAGATCACCGGGAATCCCACGCCCACGGCGGCCAAAGCGCCGTCGCCTACATACTGGCCCACCACCCAGCTGTCCACCATGTTGTAAAGCTGCTGGAGGAAGCTGCCCGCCAGCAGCGGCAGGGCGAAATAGAAGATATGTCCGGCGGGGCTGCCCTGGGTCATGTTCCGCATGCCGCCGTGAGAAGGCTTTCCGTTCATGAAAAAACACCCTTTTCAATTCGTTAAGAATACTTTACACTTTTTATAGTGGCTGGGCAATTGTTTTTTGGGTCAGAATCGGATACAATGTGGAAAACACAAGAACAATCGGAGGATTTTTTGCATGAAACTGGTATCCTGGAACGTCAACGGCCTGCGGGCCTGCCTGAACAAAGGCTTTTTGGACTTCTGCGCCTTCGCGGACGCGGACATCATCTGTTTGCAGGAGACGAAGATGCGCCCGGAGCAGGCGGCGTTCGATCTGCCGGGCTACACCCGCTTCTGGAACAGCGCCGACAAGGCGGGCTATTCCGGCACGGCCATTTTCACCCGGACGGAGCCGCTGGACGTTGCGTATGACTTCGGCATCGACGAGCACCGCCACGAGGGCCGGGTCATCACGGCGGAGTATTCGGAGTTTTATCTGGTGTGCTGCTACACGCCCAACTCCAAGGACCAGCTGGCGCGGCTGGATTACCGCATGGCCTGGGAGGACGATATCCGGGAGTATCTCATGGAGCTGGACGGAAAAAAGCCGGTGGTCTACTGCGGCGATCTGAACGTGGCCCACCAGGAGATCGACATCAAGAATCCCAAGACCAACCGGATGAACCCCGGATTCTCCGACGAGGAGCGGGCCAAGATGACCCGGCTGCTCTCCAGCGGGTTTGTGGATACCTTCCGGTATTTATACCCCGATAAGACCGGGGCCTATTCCTGGTGGAGTTACCGCTTCAACGCCCGGAAGAACAACGCGGGGTGGCGGATCGACTATTTCATCGTCTCCGAGCGGCTGAAGGAGAAGATCAAAAACGCCGACATCTGGAGCGAGGTGATGGGGAGCGACCACTGCCCTGTGGTGCTGGAACTGGATGTGTGAGAAAAGCCGCCCAATGGGCGGCTTTTCTCAGAGCTTTGGGTAAGGTGTTGGATCATTTGTGTAGTCCACGAGGTAGTCGATACTGGTATGATAAAAATCTGCCAGCTGCTTGAGCGTTTCAACTGGGATATTAATGTTTCCAAGTTCATAATCGGAATAAGTGGTTTGATGAACCCCTAAAAAGTCTGCTAGCTGCTTTTGTGAAAAATCTTTGTCCTCTCGAAGTGCGCGCATATGAAAAAACATAGTATCACCCGTATTTAACTATATAATAAGGGCATTTCCCTTATTGACTTTTAAGGGAAATGCCCTTAATATTTGGTTGAGGTGATTATTGTGAAGAAAACCTGTGGAGATTGCAGCCACTTCTATCAGCATTATATGTGGAATGGGAGAGAGTACCGCTGGGTCAATTGTGGGCATTGCGTCTACAGCAAACCAACCGTTAGATCAATGTTTGGGCGTATTTGCAAAAATTATGAGGAGCGGGAGGAAGTATCCTGTCAGGATACGGCACAGCCATGATGATGGATGCGGGCTTGACAAAAGACCCTTGGCAAGTGTCGGTAAACGGCGAGCCGGGGACGGCGCTGTGCCCCGAATGGGGGCCGCCCCGCCGCAAAACACCGCCCTCCGCCGGACATATTTTCCTCCCCCTGCGCATAAGGTTGTCCCAGAGGTGAAGGCCATGAAACCAAAGAAATTCCCCTCCGGCCTGCTGCGGCGGCTGGAGGCCGCCGCCCTGGCCGCCGGGACGCTGTGGGCGGTCAGCGTTACCGCGGGCAGCGACACCGCCGCCTCCGCCGCGGCGGCGCTGCGTGCGTCGTCGCCCCTGTGCGCCCTGCGGTGGGAACTGGGGGACCTGTGGGCTCGGGACGGCCTGTCCCCCGCCGCAGTGCTGACCTTGGGAGAGGCTCCCCTGCTGCTGGCCGCCCGGCCCGCCGTGGCGGAGCTGTGGTCCTCGGAGCGGGCGGAGGCTCCCGCCAAGGACAGCGAGCCGGAGGAGGTCGTCACCGTCCCGGTGGAGGAGACGCCGCTGGACACTGCCGCGCCCACTGACAACGGCGTCCCCGCCAAGACCCTGATCCCCACGGACCCCAGCGGCTACACGGTGGTGGGGCGGGCCTACATCAGCAATTCCACGGACTATGCGCTGTCCATCCCCTCCCTCCAGCAGCTTTTCCCCGCAGAGATGACGGAGGAAGGCCCTCAGCTCCTGATCCTCCATACCCACGGCAGCGAGGCATACACCCCCGCGGAGGACACGGATATCGTCTGGTCCGGGGATCACCGCACCACCGACTCCCGCTACAATGTGGTCAAGGTGGGAGACGCCATGGCGGAGGTCTTCGCGGAAGCGGGCATTTCCGTCCTCCACGACCGGACGCTGTACGACTACCCCTCCTACACCGGGGCTTACGACCGCTCCCTGGCGGCCATCCAGAGCTATCTGGCCCAGTATCCCTCCATCCGGTTCATTCTGGATGTCCACCGGGACGCCATTGAGGACACGCAGGGCAACGAGTACAAGGTGGTTTCCGAAATCGACGGCGTGGGCACCGCCGCCCAGCTCTCCATCGTGGTGGGCAGCGACGGCAGCGGCCTGACCCACCCCGACTGGATGGAAAACCTGCGGCTGGCGGTGGCCATCCAGGAGAATGCCTTACAGATGTATCCCACCCTGATGCGTCCCATCCTGCTGCGGAACTCCCGGTACAACCAGCACGCCGCCACCGGGTCGCTGCTGGTGGAGGTGGGCGCCGCCGGGAACTCCCCGGAGGAGGCGCTTCTGGCGGGACAGCTGTTCGCGGAGCGGATGGTGGAGGTCCTGGAGGCCCGGAGCAAATAGGAAAACGGACGGCGGGAGCCGTCCGTTTTCTATTGTTCCGGCAGGGGGTTCCGCGCAAATCCAGGAAAGCGCAGACAAAAAAGACCCGGCCGGCGGCCGGGTCTTTTCCAAATCAATCGGTAACGTAGGGCAGAAGAGCGATCTGACGGGCACGCTTGATGGCCTCAGTCAGCTGACGCTGATGCATGG
>JAUNGH010000160.1:0-2969 GCA_030524605.1 Oscillospiraceae bacterium
ATGCCCAGGGATACGTTTTTGGGATCAAACATAGGAAATGACCTCCTTAAAATAAATAGATACCCTCATAAGCGCCGCAGGCTGCGGCACGGCTCTGTGTGCGTTCACAGAAATGCGCATAAAATCTCCTGAACGCAATCGTTTTCGCCACACATAAAAATATCATCGTTTCTTCCAAAAATCAACGGTTTTTCAGGGCGGTTTTTGATTTTTTCCAATTTAGCCAAAGGCATTTCCGCTTTTTTTGCAGATATGACAGAAACATCTTTGGGCCTGTTCCCTGGAAAAAATACGGGCGGCGGCGCGGCGCACGCCGGCAGCGGCCGCGAAAGAAGCGGGGCCCTCTGCAAAATTCATGAAAAGATGGGATGGCAGTTCTTGTAAACAAGGTGCAAAAACGTATAAATTTTATATTATGCACAAAAATTGAATGGGTAATTCCTAAAAAATGTACAGAAATTGTATGAACTTATTGACGGCAGAGGTTATTTTGTGCTAGGATAAGGTCGCATTCGCCGGGGATTATTTGATTTGTTTTCCCAGGGTTCTTTTGGAAAAGGGGATATCCCCTTTTTTCCGCGTCTGCCAGACGCGGAAAAGCCGGACGGCCCCGGAAAAGCGGAGAGGAGGTTCCCGGAATTTAGTCAAAAAGGAGAAAAGAAGAAATGAAGAAGTTTTTTGCCCTGATCCTGTCTCTGGTCATGGCCCTGTCTCTGGTCGCCTGCGGCGGCGGGGACACCAAGACCGAGGAACCCAAGACTGAGGAGCCTGCGGCTGAAGAGCCCGCCGGTGAGCAGGAGTACAACATCTCCGTCATCCTGAAGACCACCGCCTCTGAATACTGGGGCTATGTGGTGGCCGGTGCCGAGGCTTATGCCGCGGAGAATCCCAATGTCAATGTCGAGGTCAAGGGCCCCAGTTCCGAGACCGCTTATGACGAGCAGCAGAACATGATCGAGACCGACATGAACAACTCTGACATCGACGGCTATGTCATCGCGCCCCTGCAGGCCGACATGGTTGCCAACATGATCTCCGGCCAGACCAAGCCCATCGTGGCCGTCGATACCGACATCGACGCCCCCGAGGTCCTGTCCTTCGTCGGCACCGGCAACGAGGCCGCCGGCAAGCTGGGCGGCAAGGCCGCTGCCGAACTGGCCAAGGAGCGCGGCTGGGAAGAGATCTACTGCATCGAGATCGCCGGCGTCCAGGGCGACTCCACCAACACCGCCCGCATGAACGGCTACGCTGCCGGCGTTGAGGAAGCCGGCGGCACCTTCCTGTGGGACGAGGTTCAGTACGCCAACGCCGTGGCCGACCAGGCCGTGACCTGCATGGAGGCTATCATGCAGAACCATCCCGAGGGCATCGCCGTTATCTGCGCCAACAACGACGATATGGCTCAGGCTGCCGCCCGCGCCGCCGCCGGCAACGAGGCTTACAAGAACACCGTGTTCCTGGGCTTCGACGGCACCCAGTCCGCCTGCAACTCCATTCTGGAGGGCGTGGAGTCCATGTCCGTCTGCCAGCAGGCCTATGAGATGGGCTATGAGTCTGTTGCCGCCGTGGTCCGCGCCCTGCAGGGCGAGACCCTGGACGAGTTCGTCGACGCCGGCGCCAGCATCGTTGACGCGAGCAACGCGCAGGAGCGCCTGGATCTGCTGAAGAGCTATCTGGCTTGATCTGACTCTCGTATAAATCCATAAATGTACGGTTGGGCCCCGTCCCGGTGGAACTGGGGCGGGGCCCTCTGCCCATTGGGACATTGCCGGCGCGGTTGAGCGGCTGAAACTTCAAGCATTTCAAGTGTGCAAGCATCTATTGTAATCCTGAGAGCATTAGCATCCATATTCCTATGTATTCCTACAGGAGAGGAAAGTTCTGTTTTTTTACGGTACCCTGATCTGGGAGAAATTGAGGTGATATACAGGTGGGCGAATACGTAGTTGAGCTGAAAAACGTAACCAAGCGATTTCCAGGCGTAGTTGCATTGAAAAACATGCAGCTTGCTGTTAAGCCGGGTGAGATCCACGGCCTGATCGGAGAGAACGGCGCCGGCAAATCCACACTGATCAAGGTCCTCACCGGTGTTCATAAGGCTGATGAAGGCGAGATCTATGTCAACGGCCAGAAGATGGAGTTCAAGAACCCCAACGAGTCCAAGGCCGCCGGCATCGCGTGCGTGTATCAGGAGCTGAACATCGAAAAGCTGCTGAGCGTGACGGACAACATCTTCATCAACAAGTGGATGAAAAAAGGTGTGCTGCTGGATTATGACAGCATGCACACCAAGGCGGGAGAGGTCATGAAGTCTCTGGGACAGGACATCGACCCCCGCAAGGCTGCCGGCACGTTCGGCATGGGCGTCCAGCAGATGATCGAGATCGCCAAGGCCGTCCTGATCGACGCCAAGATGATTATCATGGACGAGCCGACCTCCTCTCTGGGCGAGAAGGAAGTCGAGCAGCTGATGAAGACCTGCCGGGAATTGAAGGCCCGGGGCATCGGCATCCTGTTCGTCTCCCACAAGCTGGAGGAGCTGTTCGAGCTGTGCGACCGCGTCACCGTCATCCGCGACGGCGAGTACATCGAGACCCGCGACATCAAGGACTGGACCAACGACTCCCTCATCACCGCCATGGTGGGCCGCACCCTGGAGAACCAGTATCCCAAGGAGTTCGGCACCAAGGGCGAGTGCATGCTGAAGGTGGAGAACCTTGAGATCGGCGGCACGCTTCACGGCGTCAGCTTTGAAGCCTATGCCGGGCAGGTCCTGGGCATGTCCGGCCTGGTGGGCGCCGGGCGCACCGAAACGGTCCGCGCCATCTTCGGCGCCGATCCGCTGGACGGCGGCAAGATCTACATCAAGGGCAAAGAGGCCAAGATCAAGAGCCCCAAGCAGGCCATCAAGGAGGGCATCGCCCTGCTGACGGAGGACCGCAAGGGCTCCGGCCTGGTGCTGGCCCAGA
>JAUNGH010000160.1:3069-5090 GCA_030524605.1 Oscillospiraceae bacterium
GAGGTCTACAATGTTATGAACAGCCTGGTCAAGGCTGGAAAATGCGTTATCATGATCTCCTCTGAAATGCCGGAGATCCTGGGCATGAGCGACCGGGTGGTCGTCATGCGCGGCGGCCGCGTCATGGCCACCGTGGAGCGGGACAGCAAGCATTTCAACCAGGAAGACATCATGAAAGCGGCATGGGGAGGAAGTTTAGATGAAGACTAAGAAAAAGAGCGGTTCCGGTTTCCAGATGGGCACACTGCTGGCGCTGATTATCATGTGCGTCATTCTGGCAATCGCCAATAAGAACTTTTACAGCGCAAGCAATATCATGGGCATTTTCAAGCAGACGGCCTTCAATGCCTTCCTGGCCATCGGCATGCTGCTGTGCCTGATCACTGCCGGCATTGACCTGTCTGTGGGCGCCAACGCCGTGTTCTGCGCCTGCCTGATGGGCGCCCTGAAAGAGGCCGGCGTTACCAGCGGCCTGGTGCTGATGCTGGTGGCCGTCATCGGCGGCGGCATCTTCGGCTTCATCAACGGCACCCTGCTGACTCGCCTGCACCTGCCCCATCCCTTCGTGTCCACCCTGGGCATGAAGAACGTCCTCTGGGGCGCGGCTCTGCTGGTCACCGGCAGCAAGATGATCAACAACTTCCCCGAGTCCGTCCAGTGGCTGGGCAAGAGCACCATCGGCTCCTTTGGCGGCGGCTTCCCTGTCGGTTTTCTGGTCATCATCGTGCTGTATGTCATCATGCACATCTTCCTGAGCCGGACATCCCTGGGCCGCTCCATCTACTGCGCCGGCGGCAACATGGAGGCCACCCGTCTCTCCGGTATCAACACCGCCAACGTGCTGACCTTCTGCTACACCCTGTCCGGTGTCATGGCGGCTCTGGGCGGCATCTACTCCGTGGGCCGCAGCGGCATCTGCAACGGCTCCAACGCCAACTACTCCTATGATACCGACGCCATCGCCGCCTGCGTCATCGGCGGCGCGTCCTTCACCGGCGGCAAGGGCACCATGATCGGCACCATGCTGGGCTGCCTGATCATCGCCGTCCTGCGCAACGGCTTCACCATGCTGTCCGTCGATGCCGCCGGCCAGAACATGGTCCTGGGCCTGGTCATCATCCTGGCCGTCCTGATGGACGTGGTCCGCGAGCAGATGGACGCCAAGCGCCGCCGTCTGGCCTCTGCCAAGTAAAGAAAGTTCATTACCAAATGCATGAAAGGGCACGGGGCAAAGCCCCGTGCCCTTCAAAAAGGAATCGGAGGAATGTTTATGAAAAAACTGAAGATCGGCATTGCCGGCCTGGGCCGCCTGGGCAAGGTCCACGCACAGAACATCGCCTACAAAATCCCCAACGCGGAGCTGACTGCGGCCTGCTCCATTATGCCGGCCGAGCTGGAGTATGCCAAGAACGAGCTGGGCGTCACCGACGTGTACACCGACTATAAGGAGATGCTGGCCAAGGCCGACATCGACGCCGTGGTCATCGTCACCACTTCCTCTGAGCACTGCTGGCAGATCGAGGCGGCCCTGGACGCCGGGAAGCACGTCTTTTCCGAAAAGCCCCTGGGTGTGGACGTGGCCCAGTGCAAGCAGGCGGAGGCCGCCGTGGAGCGCCATCCCGAGCTGACCTTCATGCTGGGCTTCATGCGCCGGTATGACAAGTCCTATTCCTACGCCAAGAAGAAGATCGAGGAGGGCGCCATCGGCACGCCCTATCTGGTGAAGGCCACCGGCATTGACCCCGAGGCCTTTGTGGACGGCGCCATCCGCTTTGCCAAGACCTCCGGCGGCATCTTCCTGGACATGGCCATCCACGACATCGACCTGATGCGCTGGTTCCTGGGCAGCGAGGCCACTGAGGTTTACGCCATGGGCGCCACCTTCAAGCACCCTGAGTTTAAGGAGGCCGGCGACGACGAGACCGGCGTCGCCGTGTTCAAGTTTGAAAACGGCGCCATGGGCATGACCCATGTGGGCCGCACCTCTCCCTACGGCTACCATGTGGAGACCGAGATCGTGG
>JAUNGH010000161.1 GCA_030524605.1 Oscillospiraceae bacterium
CGCCCAGGGCCCGCAGGTCCCCGGCGATATCCTCGTACCCCCGGTCAATGTGGCCGGTCTCGGAGATCCGGGTCTCCCCCTCCGCCGCCAGGGCCGCCACGCACAGCGCCGCGCCGCCCCGCAGGTCGGTGCACCGCACCGCCGCGCCGTAGAGGGTATCCACCCCCGTCACCACCGCCACCCGGCCGGACACCCGGATGGCCGCGCCCATGCGGGTCAGCTCATCCACGTGGCGGTAGCGGCTTGCAAAAATATTCTCTTCAAACACCGTGGCTCCCCGGCTCCGCAGCAGGGCCGCCATCAGGACGGCCTGGGCGTCGGTGGGAAAGCCGGGATAGGGCGCCGTCCGCACGGGGCGGACAGCCTTCAGCCGCCCGGGGCAGGCACAGGCGATGCCCCCGCTCTCCGCCGTGACGCGGCATCCCGCCTCCCGCAGCACCGCGGTGACGGTGGACAGGTGCTGCTCGTTCGCCCCCCGGAGGAAGACCTCCCCGCCCGCGGACGCCGCTGCGCAGAGGTAAGTAGCCGCCGCAATGCGGTCCGGCATCACGGTGTAGGTCCCGCCGTGGAGCTTTCTCCCCCCCTCCACCGTGACGGTGGAGGTGCCCGCGCCGGAAACCCTGGCGCCGCAGGCATTCAAAAAGTCCTGCAGATCCACGATCTCCGGCTCCCGGGCGGCGTTGGCAATTGTGGTGACGCCCTCCGCCCCGCAGGCCGCCAGCATCAGGTTCTCCGTGGCCCCCACGGAGGGGAGGCTCAGCACCAGCTCTTTTCCCTCCAGCCGGACTGCCCTGCAGTGCAGGGTGCCGCCGGTGTCGTCGATCTCCGCGCCCAGATCCCGCAGGCCCGCCAGGTGCAGATCAATGGGCCGGGGCCCCAGTTCACACCCACCGGGATAGCTCAGCTCCGCCCTGCCGCACCGGGCCAGGATGGCCCCCAGAAAAATGGCGGAGGAGCGCATCTCCCGCATCAGTATATCAGAGATGGCGCAGCCATTCAACCCGGCAGTGTCCACCAGAAGGCTGCTCCCCTCCCACCGGGCCTTACAGCCCAGCGCCCGCAGAATCCGGATGCTGGCATCCACGTCCCGCAGGCGGGGGCAGTTTTGCACTTCCACCTGCTCCCCCGTCAGCAGCGTGGCCGCCAGAATGGGCAGCACGCTGTTCTTTGCTCCCTGGACGGCCACCTCGCCCTTCAGGCGGCTGCCGCCCCTTACCAAAAGCTGGCTCATACACGTTCCCCTTCCGTGCCCAAAGTGGTATCACAATCCATCCTATGGGCCAAAAGGGGTTGAGGTTACTGGCAGATCTCCAGCACGGTCTGATAGATCCGCTCCGTGGCGTCCCGGATCCCCAGAGAGGCCATGGCGGTCTCCATGTCCGCCCGGCGGTTCTCGTCCCGGAGGATGCCGCAGGCGGCCTGGAACAGCGCCTGGCCGGAGCTGTCCTTTTCCAGCAGCACCGCCGCGCCGCCCGCCTCCTCCAGGACGCGGGCGTTCTTCTCCTGGTGGTTGTTGGTGACGTAGGGGGACGGCACGATCAGCGCCGGGACGCCCAGGGCCGTCAGCTCGCTGATGGTGGAGGCCCCGGCCCGGCAGATCACCAGATCCGCCGCCCGCATGACGGGGGCCATGTCGTAGATGTACTCCCGCACCTGCAGGGCGGGGTGCTGTTCCAAGGCAACGCCCCTCTCCCGCAAAAGCTGCGTGACCAGCGGATAGCCGCTCTTGCCCGCGCCGTGGATATGGTGGAAGGGCTCCTTCGCCGTCTCCAGCGCCAGGAAATCCGCCATCTGGCGGTTCATGCCCGACGCCCCCAGGGACCCCCAGAAGGAGACCACCAACGGCCGCCCGTCGTCCACGCCCAGCCGGTGCTTGGCCTCCGCTTTCGTCAGGGCGAAGAAGTCGCCCCGCACCGGCGTGCCGGTGACGATCACCTTGTCCGGGTGCTTGTAGTGCTTCCGGCAGGACTCAAAGCCCACCATGATGCGGCCCGCGAAGGGCTCCAGCAGCTCCGTGGTCAGGCCGGGCACCATGTTGGATTCGTGGACCGCCGTGGGGATGCCTGCCCCGGCGGCGGCCTTCACCATGGGATAGCTTGCATAGCCGCCGGTGCCGATGACCACATCGGGGCGGAAGTCCCGCAGGATCGCCCGGGCCTCACGGGGCGCCCGCACCAGATTGCAGACGGAGACGATATTGTGCCTGATCTCCTTCGGCCTGAAGGAGCGGTGGAAGCTGGAGATGTGGACCGTGCGGAAATCATAGCCCGCCTTGGGGATCAGGTCCTTTTCCAGGCCCCGCTCCGCGCCGACGAACAGGAATTCCGTGCCGGGATTCTTTTCGTGCATGAGCTGCGCCAGGGCGATGGCGGGATTCACATGCCCCGCCGTGCCGCCGCAGGTGAAAATGACACGGTTTAAGGTTTTCTCCATACCTGCACTTCCTTTTCGGAACGTTGAAGACGGGGCGATGCGGACATCGCCCCCTACGGCCCCCACTTGATGCGCAGGGACCGCTGCCCGCGCAGGCCCGCCTATCCGGCCTTTGTGGGCTTCATCTGCCGGGACACCGATAACACGATCCCCATCTCCGCCAGCTGGATCGACAGTGCCGTGCCGCCGTAGCTGAAAAACGGCAGGGAGATGCCCGTGGTGGGCAGCAGGCCCGTGACCACGCCGATGTTCAAAAAGGTCTGCATGGCCACCAGCGTGGTGACGCCCACCACCAGCAGGCTTCCGAAGCGGTCCCTGGCGTGGAGGGCGATCCAGTAGCCCCGCAGGATCAGCGCTGCGAACAGCAGCATGATGATGGTGGCGCCGATCAGGCCCAGCTCCTCGCAGACGATGGCAAAGATGAAGTCGTTGTGCTCCTCCGGCAGGAACAGAAATTTCTGCCGGCTCTTGCCCAGCCCCACGCCTAAGAGGCCGCCGGAGCCGATGGAGATCAGGCTCTGGGAGAGCTGATAGCCGTCGCCCCGGGGATCGATAAAGGGGTTCTGCCACATGGCGATGCGGGACTGGCCGTATTGGATCACGCCGGTGAGCATCAGGCCGGCTATGCCGCCGGCGCCCACCGCCGCCAGGCCCACCCAGGTCCAGCTGATGCCGCCCACCAGCATCAAAACCGCGCCGGTGCCCAGGATCAGCACGGTGCCGGACAGGTGGGGCTCCAGCATCATCAGCAGGGCGATCACGCCCAGGATCACCAGATACGGCGCCACGCCGTAGCGGGTGGTGTGCATCTTGTCTTTTTTCTTGGAGATGCTGTCGGAAAAGTACAGGATCACCGCCAGCTTGGCAATCTCCGAAGGCTGGAAGGTCAGCAGCTCGCCGATGCCCAGCCAGCGCCGGGCGTTGTTCCGCATGATGCCGATGCCGGGGATGGCCACCAGGATCAGCAGAATGATGGACAGGTACAGCAGCGGCTTGGCAAGGCCCCGGAAACGCTGGTAATTGATCTTTCCGATGAAGAACATGGCCGCGACGCCCATGACGGCAAAGACGCCCTGGCGCACGAAGTAGTAGGTGGGGTCATGGTTCGCCGTCTCGTAATAGGCGGAGGGAAAGCTGGCGGACAGCAGCATCACAAGGCCGATGGCCGTCAGCAGCAGCACCAGCAGGCAGAAGGGCAGGTCGATGGGCCCCTTGGCAAGTTCCCGGCTCTCCCGCTCCTTTTCCTGCTGCCGCTGCCGGCGCTCCTGCCGGGCCAGGGCTTCCTCCCGCGACATGGGCCTGCGGCGCGGCGCGGCCCTTCGCTGTGTCGCCATCTTCACCCCTCCTTTCTGCCGAATTGGGAATTTTTCATTGCCGGCGGAGCCGTCCGCCCTGCTCCCGTTCCCCGCGGGAGGAGCCGCCGCCATCAGGCGGCCGAGGGGGAATCCCTCGTTCCTAATGATTTCAGTATCTTCCCTGTACACCCAGATATGCCAGCACGCAGCACACCAGCGTGATGCCGGAGAACACCGCCACCAGCTTCGCCTCGCTCCAGCCGGACAGCTCCAGATGGTGGTGCAGGGGCGCCATTTTGAAAAAGCGCTTGCCGTGGGTGGCCTTGAAATAGGCCACCTGGATGATGTCGGACAGCGTCTCGGCAATATAGATGACGCCCACCGGGATCAAAATCAGGGGCATATCCAGGGCAAAGGCCAGCGCCGCCACGGCGCCGCCCAGGAACAGGCTCCCCGTGTCGCCCATGAAGACCTTGGCGGGGTGGTGGTTGTAGACGAAGAACGCCGCCAGGCCCCCCGCCAGGGCCGCCGGGAACAGGGCCAGGTCCAGCATCCCCCAGCTCACCGCCGCGACGGTGAAAAACGCCATCACCACAAAGGTGACGCTGCACGCCAGGCCGTCGATGCCGTCGGTCAGGTTCACGGCGTTGACACAGCCCACGATGACGAAGGCCGCGAACACCAGATAGACGATCCAGTTGACCGTCAGCGTCGCGTTCACAAAGGGGATGTACAGCGCGTTGGTCAGCAGGCCCTCATACCGCATCAGACACAGGAAGACCACCGCCGCCAGCAGCTGCAAAATGAACTTCTGTTTGGCGGTCAGGCCCTCGTTCTGATGCTGGCGGACCTTGCGGTAGTCGTCCACAAAGCCGATCAGGCCGAAGATCAGCGCGAACAAATAGCCCTCCAGGTGCGAAAAATGCCCGTGGAGCATCTGCTGCCAGCCCAGGACGAGCACGGCCACGCCGGCGCCAAGGATGAACATGATGCCGCCCATGGTGGGCGTTCCGGCCTTGCCCGCGTGCCACTTGGGGCCGTCCTCCCGGATCTCCTGTCCGGCCTTCAGCTTCCGCAGTTCCGAAATCAAGGACCTGCCGACCGCCAGCGTCAGCAGAAAGCTGACGCCCAGTGTGAGCAGTAATGAATGATCCATCTTCTCCCTCTCCCTCTTTTTGCCGCCCTCCGGCGCTTTTGTATGTTACTTTCCGGCATTCCGATCATCCGCCACGATCTCCCGCTCGTCCATGTGGTGTTTTGCCCCACAAAATCTCCGATTTTGCGGGGGCCCCGCATTTGACTCAAATGGGCAGGCGGAGCCCGCCCATTTCGAGATTTTTGCT
>JAUNGH010000162.1 GCA_030524605.1 Oscillospiraceae bacterium
GCCGGGGCCGCCGTGGTGGAGTGCCGGGAGGGCTGGCCCTCCATCGGCGCGGTGCTGGGCAGCCGTGGCGACGGCGAGCTGCTGCGCCTGCCCGGCCTGGAGACCGGGGAGCAGAGCCTGATCCATATGGAGGGCACCCGCGTCTTCAAGTTCGCCGTGGAGATCGTGCCCTGGTGCATGAACCAGGTGCTGCAAAGGGCCGGGCTGACAGTGGACGACGTGGACTTCTTCGTCTTCCACCAGGCCAATGCCCGGATCATCGACCTGGCGGTGCGGAAGTACCATATCCCCCCTGAAAAGTATTACAAAAACATCCAGGAATACGGCAACACCTCCGCCGCCAGCATCCCCCTGGTCCTCAGCGAGCTGGAGGAGCAGGGCAAGGTCGGCCCCGGCTCCCGGACGCTGGTGGTGGGCTTCGGCGGTGGATTGACCTGGGGCGGCGCGCTCATCGAGTTTGTGTAAGGAGAGAGCTATGCAAAAGCTGAACGAAATCTTAGGCACTGAATTCCCCATCATCCAGGGCGGCATGGCCAACATCGCCACCGGCGAATTCGCCGCCGCCTGAGCACCCCACAAAATCTGACGATTTTGCGGGGGCCCCGCATTTGACTCAAATGGGCAGGCAGAGCCCGCCCATTTCAAGGTTTTTGCCTTTGGCAAAAACACTTGTACGCCGGACTTCCGGCGCCGCCCCGCTGGGGCGGACCATGCCGCCCGGCACTTGTGAGGAGTATGATATGAAAAAGCTGAACGAAATCTTAGGCACCGAATTTCCCATCATCCAGGGCGGCATGGCCAACATCGCCACCGGCGAATTCGCCGCCGCCTGTTCCAACGCGGGGGCGCTGGGCGTCATCGCCACCGGCGGGATGCTGCAGGCCGACCTGCTGCGCCAGCAGATCCGCATCTGCAAGAGCCTGACCGGCAAGCCCTTCGGCGTAAACCTGATGTTGATGAACCCCTGCGCCGACGAGATGGCCCGGATCGTCATTGAGGAGGGTGTGCAGGTCGTCACCACCGGGGCGGGCAGCCCCGGCAAATACATCCCCGCCTGGAAGGAGGCCGGTGTGAAAGTGCTTCCCGTGGTGGCGGCGTCCATCCTGGCAAAGCGCCTGGTGCGGGCCGGGGCCGACGCCATCATCGCCGAGGGCACCGAATCCGGCGGCCATGTGGGCGAGATGACCACCATGGCCCTGGTGCCCCAGGTCATCGACGCGGTGGACGTGCCCGTCATCGCCGCAGGCGGCATTGCCGACGGGCGGCAGATGGCGGCGGCGCTGGCCCTGGGGGCCTGCGGCGTCCAGGTGGGCACCTGCCTGCTTGCAAGCCGGGAGTGCCCCATCCACGACAACTACAAGCAGGCCATTTTAAAGGCCAAGGACACGGACACCACCGTCACCGGCCGCTCCATCGGCGGCCCGGTCCGGGTGCTGAAGAACAAGATGGCCCGGGAGTACCTGGCCCTGGAAAAGCGGGGCGCCACCCTGGAGGAGCTGGAGCACGTCACTCTGGGCGGGCTGCGCCGGGCGGTGTTCGACGGCGACATGGACCACGGCAGCGTCATGAGCGGCCAGGTGGCGGGCATGCTCCACGAGATCAAGCCCGTGCGCCAAATCTTTGAGGAGCTGTACGCCCAGGGCCGGGCCGTGCTGGAGGCGGCGGAGCGGGAATGGGCGTGACGATCCGGGGAAAGGCCCTGCCCCTTCCCATTTTACAGGGCGGCATGGGCGTGGGCATCAGCCTGGAGCGCCTTGCCGGGGCCGTGGCCGCCTGCGGCGGCATGGGCACCATCTCCACCGCCGCCTGCGGCTACGCTGAGCCGGACTACGCTCAAGACCCCAACGGGGCCAACCTGCGGGCACTGGAGCGGCAGGTGCGCCGGGCCAGAGAGCTTGCCAGGGGCGCGGGCCTGGTGGCGGTCAACGCCATGGTGGCCACCACCCAGTACGCCGACAGCGTCCGCACCGCCCTGCGGGCCGGGGTGGACGCCGTGGTCTGCGGCGCGGGGCTGCCGAAGGACCTGCCCGCCATCGCGGCGGAGGTGCCGGACAGCGCCGCCGCCCTGGCCCCCGTCGTCAGCGGCGGGCGGGCCGCGGGCCTGATCTGCAAGCTGTGGGACCGGCACTACCGCCGCATCCCCGACTTCGTGGTGCTGGAGGGCCCCCTGGCGGGCGGCCACCTGGGCTTTTCCAAAGAGGACGCCCAGGCGGCCCAGGCAGGGCGGCCCAGGTCTCTCAGCGCCCTGCTGCGGGAGGTGCTGGACGCCCTTGCGCCGTTCAAGGAGAAGTACGGCCGGGACATCCCGGTGTTTGTGGCGGGCGGCGTGAAGGACGGCGGGGAGATGCGCCGCTACATGGACGAAGGCGCCGCCGGGGGGCAGTTCGCCACCCGCTTTATCGCAACGGAGGAATGTGACGCCGGCGACGGCTACAAGCAGATCCTCCTGAAAGCCAAACCTGAGGACATTACCATCGTCCAAAGCCCCGTGGGGCTGCCAGGCCGGGCGCTGCGCAGCCCTCTGATCCAGCGGGTGGAGTCCGGTGTCCAGCCCCGGCCTGACCGCTGTGTCAACTGTCTGGCCCCCTGCGACCCCCGCCGGGCCCCCTACTGCATCTCCAAGGCCCTGATCGCCGCCGTGAAGGGCGACTGGGAAAACGGCCTGTTCTTCTGCGGGACAGGCGCCGGAGAGGTCAACGCCCTCTCCACCGTGAAAGCGCAGATGGACCAAATCATGAACGAATGGAGGGCCGCGCCATGAAGCTCGGTTTCCTATACGCCGGACAGGGCAGCCAGCACCCCGGGATGGGGGCGGACCTGTACGAAGCGTTTCCCGCCTTTCGGGCCGTCTTTGACGGCGCCCAGATGGATTTTGATTTAAAGCAGACCTGCTTTACAGACCCCGCCGGGGTGCTGAACCAGACCCGGTACACCCAGCCCTGCATGGTGGCCTTCGCTGCCGGGCTGACGGCGGTGCTGCGGGAAAAGGGCATCGTCCCCGCTGTCGCGGCGGGCCTCTCCTTAGGCGAATACTCCGCCCTCCACGCCGCCGGGGTGTTCAACGCCGCCACCGCCGTCGGGCTTGCGGCCTTCCGGGGCCGGGCCATGGAGGAAGCGGCGGCGGGCCGCCCCTCCGCCATGATGGCGGTGCTGGGCCTGGACCGCGCCCCCTTGCAGGAGGCCTGTAACGACGCCTCCGCCGAAGGCTGTGTGGTCATCGCCAACTACAACTGCCCGGGGCAGCTGGTCATCGGCGGTGAAAAGGCCGCCGTGGAGAAGGCCGCCGCCCTGGCAAAAGAAAAAGGCGCGAAGCGGTGCCTGCCCCTGAAGGTCAGCGGCCCCTTCCACACCCCCCTGATGGCCCCCGCCGGGGACGCCCTGCGGGACTATTTCAAAGGCATCGTCTTTGGAGAACCTCAGATCCCCGTCATTTTCAACTGCCTGGGCGATGTGAAGCCGGAGGGCGTCCCCATCCAGGAGCTGCTGGTGCGGCAGGTCCAGAGCAGTGTCTTCATGGAGGACTCCATCCGCCGCATGGCGGCCATGGGGGTGGACGCCATCGTGGAGATCGGCCCGGGCAAGGCCCTGACGGGATTCGTGAAGAAAACCGTGCCGGAGCTGCCCGTCCACCCGGCGGAGACGGTGGCGAACGTGGAGGCGCTGGTACAACTGGTAAAGGAGAACGACAGATGAATTTTGCGGGAAAGACCGCCGTGGTCACCGGCGGCAGCCGGGGGCTGGGCCGGGCCGTGTGTTTGGAGCTGGCGGCAGGCGGAGCCAACGTGGCTTTGTGCTACGCCGGGAACGAGGCGGCGGCCCGGGAGACCGTGGCCGCCTGTGAGGCCCTGGGGGCCAAGGCCCTGGCCGTCCGCTGCAACGTGGCGGAGGCCGGAGAGGTCAAGGCTCTGATGGACGCCGCCGTCAAGACGTTTGGCCGTATCGACATCCTGGTGAACAACGCCGGCATCACCCGGGACGGCCTGCTCATGATGATGAAGGAGGATGACTTCGACGCAGTGATCGACGCCAACCTGAAGGGCACGTTCCTGTGCATGAAGGCCGCGGCCCGGCAGATGGTGAAGCAGCGGTACGGCCGCATCGTGAACCTCAGTTCCGTGGTGGGCCTGCGGGGCAACGCCGGGCAGGTGAACTACGCCGCCAGCAAGGCCGGCGTCATCGGCATGACAAAATCCCTGGCAAAAGAGCTGGCGGGCCGGAACATCACCGTCAATGCGGTGGCCCCCGGCTTCATCGGGACAGACATGACCGCCGCCATGCCCGAGGCGGCCAAAACCGCCGTCCTCGCCGCCATCCCCATGGGCCGCATGGGCGCGCCGGAGGACGTGGCAAAGGCCGTGGCCTTCCTGGCCGGCGACGGGGCCGCCTACATCACCGGCCAGGTGCTGGCGGTGGACGGCGGCATGGCAATGTAAAGGAGAATGGCTATATGAGTAAAAGACGTGTCGTCATCACCGGCCTGGGGGCCGTCACCCCCATCGGCCTGACCGCGCCGGAGAGCTGGCAGGCCGTGCGAGGCGGCGTGTGCGGCGTAGGCCCCATCACCCAGTTCGATCCCGCCGGAATGAAGGTCCAGCTGGCCGCCGAGGTCAAGGGCTTCGACCCCCTGGTCTGCATGACCCGGCCGAAATCCAAGCACATGGAGCGCTTCACCCAGTTCGCCGTGTGCGCCGCCAAGGAGGCCCTGGCGGACGCGAACTTCGACGCCGCCCGGGCAGACCCGGACCGCTGCGGCGTCGCCATTTCCAGCGGCATCGGCGGCATCGGCCTGACGGAGCGGGAGCATGACAAGGGTATGGAGAAGGGCTGGGACCGGGTGTCCCCCTTCTATATCCCCATGGGCATCTGCAACATCGCCGCCGGACAGGTGGCGATCTCCTCCGGCTTCCAGGGCATGTGTACCTGTCCCGTCACCGCCTGCGCCGGAGGCACCTACGCCGTGGGCGACGCCTTCCACTACATCCGGGACGGCTACGCCGACGCCATGCT
>JAUNGH010000163.1 GCA_030524605.1 Oscillospiraceae bacterium
TCGCCATCATCGGTGCCGCTGGCATCGGGGGTGGTCGTTTCAGTCTCACTGCCGCAGGCAGCCAGACCGAGGACCATCACCATGGCCATCAGCATTGCTAAGAGTCTCTTTTTCATCGGTTCTTCTCCTTTCGTTTTGAAAAGCTTCTGGGGATTTGCCGTTGGGGGGAATCTATAAACTCGCGGTCACACCGCGCGCTTAATGAGACGGGTGGTTTCCTTATTATACACGTTGATCTTATCCTGGTCAATGACGGCCCAGACCTTCTGGTCCAGTTCGTAGTGGACCTGGCCGATCTCCTTGGCGAGGAACTCCTCCTCGCCGGCCTTCAGGGTGGTGATGGTCTCGGAGCCGGCGGCCTGGTTGGCGTAGATGGTGACAGGCAGGGCGCCCTCCACGGGCTCCCGGGAGATCAGGATCTGCTCGGGACGGACAGCCAGCACGCAGTCGAACTCGCCGCTGGCGGGCCGCTCCTCGCCGGTCAGATGCTCGGCGGGGAAGGTGTGGTCGCCCAACTCGCTCTTGACCACCAGCTGGCCGTTCTTCATCTCGGCCTTGCCGGGGATCAGGTTGATGCGGGGGTTGCCGATGAAGTCGGCGGCCTCCAGGTCGATGGGGTTGTTGTAGATCTCAGCGGGAGTGGCCACCTGGTTCAGTTCGCCGGCTTTGAACAGGGCGATCTTGGTGGACATGGTCAGGGCCTCGGTCTGGTCGTGGGTGACGTAGATGATGGTGGTGCCCAGTTCCTTGTGCAGGCGCTGCAACTCGGCGCGCATGTCGATACGCAGCTTGGCATCCAGGTTGGAAAGGGGCTCGTCAAGGAGCAGCAGCTTGGGGCTGGAGGCCACGGCACGGGCGATGGCCACGCGCTGCTGCTGGCCGCCGGACAGCTCGGTGGGATAGCGGTCCTTGTACATATCGATGCGCATCATCCGCAGGGAGTCCATGACGCGGCGGTCGATCTCATCGTGGCTCATCTTCTGGATCTTCAGGCCGAAGGCGATGTTGTTGTAAACGGTCATGTGGGGCCACAGGGCGTAGGACTGGAACACCAGGTTCAGTCCGCGCTTGCTGGGCTCGGCATAGTAGGCGTCGTCGGCGTTGATCATCTCCACGCCGTCGATGGTCATGATGCCGTTCTGGGGCTTCTCCAGGCCGGAGACCACGCGCAGGGTGGTGGTCTTGCCGCAGCCGGAGGGACCCAGCAGGGTCATGAAGTCGCCGTCCTCAATGGTCAGGTTGACATCCCGCAGGACGTGGTTGTTGCCATAAAATTTATCAATATGTCTTAATTCGATACGACTCATATCATTCTTTCCTTTCTGTCAATAAACACGGTTCCCGCAGATTACCAGCTCTTGCTGATGTCCGCGCCGCCGATCTTGTTCGCGGCGATGTAGCACACCAGGATGAACAGCAGCACGCACACGGAGATGGCGTCGGACATCTGGTTGTAGCCCTCCTGAGAATAGGTGAAGGCCAGATAGGACATGGTCCGGGTGGTGGGGGTCATCATGATGATGATCAGGTCCAGCTCCTTGGCGATGGAGATGAACACCAGCATGAAGCCGGAGATGAAGCCGTTCTTTGCCAGGGGGATGATGATGGACGCCATCCGCTTCCAGAAGCTGGCGCCGGCAATGTCGGCGGCCTCTTCCAGCTCCACGCTGATGGACAGCATGTTGGCGGTGCCGGACCGGCTGGCGAAGGGGAAGTGCTTAACCACGGAGGTCAGAACGATCAGAGTGAAAGTGCCGTACAGGGAGGGGATCAGGCCGCCCAGGTGGGGAACGCTGAACATGGAGAAGTACATGGTGGAGAACGCCACGCCGCTCATCAGATAGGGGACGAACACCAGCTGCTCGGTCAGGTTGCCGTACCACTTGCCGCGGCCGCGGGAGCTGATGTAGCCCAGGAACTGGCCGCAGAAGGCGGTCAGGATGGAGGCGATCAGGGTCAGGCGGACGGTGTTCCACAGGGCGCTTGTGAACTCGGGGTTGCGGAAGATGCCAGGATAGTTGATATACTTGGCGATATCGCCAGACTTGCCGATCCAGTTGTACAGCGTCAGGTTATCCAGGCCGTAGCCGGCGCCGGTGGTGATCTGGAAGGTCTCCATGATCAGCACGAAGAAGGGCATGACCATGGCCAGGAACAGGAACACGAACAGGAAGGCCATCATGGGCTTCTTGGCGCTGCCCAGAGGCATCAGGGTGCTGCGGCCGCCCTTGCCGCCCACGGTTGCGTAGGACTTGCGGACGCCGATGATGCGCTGGTTGCTCATCAGGATCAAAGCAGCCAGGCCGATCAGAACGATGGACATGGCGTAACCGACGCCGCGGGGACCCTGGTCGATGAACACGCGCATCTTGGTGGCCAGGGTGTAGTAGCCGATGCGGTTGCCCAGGTTGGCGGCCACGCCGTATGTACCGATGGACTTGGAAATGGTCATGACCAGGGCGGACAGCACGGAGGGCATGATCAGGGGCAGGGTGATGTGGCGCAGGATCTGGACCTTGTTGGCGCCCTGGATCTCGCCCATCTCCTCCAGTTCGGAGTTGATGGAGCGGAGCGCGCCGGACACCTGGATGTAGGAGAAGGCGTAATAGTGCATGGACATGCACAGGATGATGGCGATGGGGCCGTAGGCCAGCCAGTCAGGGATCGGTATGCCCATGCCTGCCAGGAAGCCGTTGGCGCCGGAGGTCTGGTTGCGGAACACAGCCAGCCAGGCCAGAGCCTTGGTCCAGGAGGGGATCATATAGGGGATGGTGACCAGCAGGCCCAGGACCTTCTTGCCGGGCAGGTCGGTGCGGATCATCAGCCATGCCAGGACGGAACCCAGAGGCACGGAGATCAGGGTGGTCATGGCGCCGCAGAACAGGGAGTTCAGCAGGGGCTCCCACAGAACGGCCTTGCTCATGGAGCTGGCGATCATATATTTCCAATAATACAGGGTGAAGTCGCCGACCTTGCCGTCCACACGCCGCAACTCGCCCTGTGCCAGGGTGAACGTGGACTTGATCATGGTCAGCAGGGGAATAATGATCAAGCAGAACAGCACGATCAGGCTGATCAGAACAATCATGTTGAACGGGTTTCTCAGCACGTTCAAAATCAGGTTTTTCAGCCTTGTCTTCGTCAGGGGTTTCTTGGGAAGGTTTTTCTTTGACACGGTAACACCTCTTTCTCAATACTGCCGGGAATCATGCCTGGGACTCTCGTAATCTTTCTTTCCCTCACATCCGTTTCTTGCCTTGCCGTTTGCATGACGGAGCCATGATCAAGAGCTCATTCGTGCAAACGTTTGCGCTTTGCTATCATAAATTATAATGAATTTTAACGGGATTTGTCAATTGATATGTTTGCCATTTTGAAGTGGCTTTTTTATTCAATTTCACAATTTTTATGAATTTAGCACAAATTTTTTGGGGAGTTGAACAGCATATCGCCGGTTTTTCCGTTTCACGTCAAAAGCAGCCCGGAATACGTTTTCGTAAATTTCACCGGGGAACGGCAGATGCCGGCAAACCTGTCCCGGTATCCAAAAATACCCTTTCGGCGCCGGACGCGCTATCCTGTTTCGGTCAAATTCCGGTAAAATCCGACCACTGGGCCGCGTACAGTCCGGCGTAAATGCCCCCTGCCGCCAGCAGTTCCTGGTGGGTCCCCTGCTCCGCCACGCCGCCCCGGTCCAGCACCAGGATGCAGTCGGCGTTGCGGATGGTGGCCAGCCGGTGGGCGATGACGAAGCAGGTCCTTCCCTGCCGCAGGTGCTCCATGGCCTGGCTGATCTCCCCCTCCGTCTCCGTGTCCACATTGGAGGTGGCCTCGTCCAGAATGACGATATCCGCGTCAGTCAGCAGGCACCGGGCGATGGCCAGCAGCTGCCGCTGCCCCTTGGAGATGCCCGCGCCCTCGTCGGTCAGCACGGTGTCGTAGCCATCCGGAAGGGAGGTGATGAAGCGGTGGATACGGGCGGCCTTGGCGGCCTCCACGATCTGCTCCCTGGTGGCGCCGGGGGTGCCGTAGGCGATGTTCTCCGCAATGGTGCCGCCGAAAAGCCATGTGTCCTGGAGCACCAGCGCCAGCCGGCGGCGCAGGCCGTCCCGGCTGTACCGGCCCACCGGCACGCCGTCGATGGTGATGGAACCGCCCTGGGGCTCGTAAAACCGCAGCAGCAGAGAGACCAGCGTGGTCTTCCCCGCGCCGGTGGGCCCCACCACCGCCGCCAGGCTCCCTGCTTCGACGTGGGCGGTAAAGTCCCGCAGAACCGGCCGCTTGGGGTCGTAGCCGAAATCCACATGGTCAAAAACGATGTCGCCTTTAAATTCCTCCGCCGGCACCGCGTCCGGCACATCTCCCGGCTCCATCTCCGCGTCCAGCAGATCCAGCACCCGCTCCGCCGCCGCGGCGCTGGCCTGGAGCTCGCTGAGAAGATTGGCCGCCTCCCGGATGGGGCCGGAGAATTTGCGGGAGTACAGCACAAAGGAGGAAAGGCTGCCCAACGACAGTCCGCCGCCCAGATACATCATGGCGCCGAACATGCTGACCGCCGCCAGGGATACATTATTAATAAAATTCACCGACGGCCCCAGGGCCGCGCTGGCCCGGTCGGCCTCGTAATAAGCCCGGGACGCCTTGTCGTTGTAATCCTCAAACTGCTTCAGGTCCGCCGCCTCCACGCCGTAGGTGCGGATGGCCCGCTGGCGGCCCACCCGTTCCTCGGCAAAGCCGTTGAGGGCGCCCAGCTCCTTCGAGCGCAGGCGGAACAGCGGGTGGATGCGCTTCATCTGGAACCTCGTCAGGGCCACGGACAGGGGCACCGTCACGAAGAACACCGCCGACAGCCTGGGCGACAGCGCCAGCAGGCAGACGGCGGACCCCGCCACCGTCAGCACGCTGGTGCTGATCTGCAGCAGGTCCGTGGAAATGGTGGCGTTCACCGTGTCCACGTCGTAGCAGATGCGGCTGATGATATCCC
>JAUNGH010000164.1 GCA_030524605.1 Oscillospiraceae bacterium
GCGCCATGATCGTGGTCAATCTGGATGTGATGATGGCAAAGCGGAAGATGTCCCTGTCCCAGCTGTCGGAAAAGGTGGACATCACGCTGGCCAACCTGTCGATCCTGAAGAACAACAAGGCCAAAGCCGTCCGCTTCTCCACGCTGGAGGCCATCTGCGCCGCCCTGGACTGCCAGCCGGGGGATATTCTGGAGTTCGTGCCCGACGGCCCGGAGGGATCATAAATCCCGCAGCCCGCGCCAAAGACCTGAACGCCGAAAATTCCTGTCCGCTGTAGACGGACAGTCGTAAGGAGAATTGCATATGCAGAAGCCTGAAAACGCCCTGCCGCCGGGAGGGCCGGCGAAGCTTGCCCAAAATCCCGCCAAAATCTACGAGATCACCCCCAAAGAGCGCCTGTTCCTGCCCCTCACTGCCGCGTTTTGTGTGCTGTTGGCGGACACCCTCTTCTGGTACGGCCCCACCGCCGGGTTGGCCGCCGCCGTCTTCGCCTGGTATGTCCTGGTGCTGTCCTATGCCGGCTCCGCGCCGCTGGCCCTCCGCTCCAACCGCGTACTGCTGCTGTCCATTCTCTTCCTGGCGGCCACTCTGGCCCTGGGTTCCAACTGGTACTTCCGGCTCTGGAACCTGCTGGCCCTGCTGGTGCTGCTGCCGATCCACGCCCTGGCCCTGTCCGGCGCCGCCCAGCTCCCCTGGTGGCGGCCCGCCATGCTGCCGGAGCGCTTTTCACTGCTGCTTCGCGGCCTGTTCGGCCATCTGGGGGCCGCCCCGGCGGCGGCCGCCGCCGGCAAAGGGCGGAGCCGCCGCATCCTGCCTGCGGCGCTGGGCGCCGTCTGCGCCCTGGCCCTGCTGCTGTTCCTGGTCCCCATTCTGGCCTCCGCCGACGCCCTGTTTGCCGCCGCCACGGCGGGCCTGCGGCAGTTCATCCTGACCCACTTCACCACGGCTCTGTGGAAGCTGGCCCTGGGCCTTTTCCTGACCCCCTTCATCTTCGGCCTGCTGTACAGTCTCCGCCGTCCCGCGCCGCCAAAAGCCCCTGCGGCCAGAGGGCGTCCCGCCGCCGACGCCCTGGTGTTCGTGCTGGTTCTGGCGGCGCTGGACGCGCTGTACCTCCTGTTTCTGGCGGTGCAGTCCGCCGGGCTGTTCGGCGGGGCGGAGTACCTGGCCCGGCGGGGCATCAGCTACGCCGAGTGGGCCCGCAGCGGCTTTTTCCAGATGGCGGGCGTCACGGCGGTCAATCTCACCGCCGTCATGGCGGCGCTGGCCTTCTCCCGGCGGGAGGGACGGCTGTGGGCCGCCCTCCGGGCGCTGGCGGCCCTGCTGGCCCTGGAGAGCCTGGTGCTGCTGGCCTCCGCCGCCTGGCGGATGACGCTGTATGTGACGGCCTACGGCCTGAGCTTCAAGCGGTGCATGACCTACTGGGGCATGGTGATGATGGCCCTGTTCCTGCTGGCGGCGGCCCGGAAGGTCCAAAAGCCGGACTTCTCCTTCTGCCGCCAGGCCTTTCCGCTGGCCCTGGCGGGGTGGCTGGTCATCAACTGTGTGCCCATCGACTATCTGGTGGCAAAGAACCAGGTGGACCGTTATCTGGGCGGGGAGAGCGACTCCATCGATGTGGAATACCTGCTCTACGGCCTGTCCTACGACACCCTCTCCCAGTTGGAGCGGCTGGACGGCGGCCTGATCTGCTGGGACCGGAGCGGCTGCCAGCGCCGGCTGGACAGCCTGATCCCGGAGCGCCGGACCGACGCCCGGGAGGCGTGCGCCGACTGGCACACCTGGTCCCTGTCCGCGTGTTTGGCGGCGGGAGGGGCAGACTGACAGCCACTCCATTTTTTGAGAGGAAGGAGTATCGACATGTCCAAAAGCGCCAAGGCATGGATCGCCGTCCTTCTTTTGGCATTGCTCGTCTGGCTGTCCGTTGACCGGGCCAGCCCGGAAAGGCGGGTCCGCCGGTATGTGGAGACCCACCGGGAACCGCTGCAAACCGCCGCAGACCTCTATTTTGAGCAGGGCAAGCCCCTCTCCTACGGCGGGGACATCCTCGCCGTAAATGACTGGTCCGGCCGGCATCCCATGGTGGAATACCTGCTCTTTACAACGATCGGCGGCTATTATGGTTTTTACTACTCGCCGGACGACGTTCCCCTGGCCTTCCAAAATATCGACTGCCCCCTGACGGAGACGGACACTGGCTGGCAGTGGCAGGGCGGGGGCGACAACCACGGTTCCACCTGGCAGATCGCCCCCTGCTGGTACTACTTTGAAGCTTTTTTCTGACGCGGTGCTTCTCGAAAGCGCAAAAAAGGAGCTGCTCAACGCAGCTCCTTTTTTCATTCCGTTTCCGCCGTCTCTCCGGCATTCTCCGCCCCCGGCCGGGACTCCGTCTCCCCCACCGGGTGGGTCCGCAGATACTCCAGCCAGGCTTTGCAACCCGCCACGTTCAGATGCACGCCGTCGAAGTTCCAGTCCGCCCGCAGAAAGCCGTCCTCGTCCACCACGGCCTCCGCCACGTCGAGATACGGGCAGCCCTTTTCCTCCGCCAGCTCCTGGATGACCTCGTTGTAGACGGCGATGCGCCCGTTGTTCACATAGCTGCCCTTGGCCTCCTGCCTGGCGCTGACCGGGATGATGGACTGGAGCACCACCTCCGCGTCCGGGTGGTCCTCCCGCAGACGGTCGATGACCTTGGCGTACTGGTCGTGGAAGGTCTCCGTCTTGGACCAGCCCAGCTCATTGACGCCCAGCATCACATAGATCTTCCCGCAGTCCACCTCCGCCATGGCGTCCAGCAGGGGCATCTTCCCCTGCTCCGTCTCCACGTCCTTGGTGAACACGGACTCCACCGTGGCGCCCACGGCGTGGAAATAGGTGCCTGTGTCCAGACCGCTGTAGAGGGCAAAGCCCTCCGTCCTGGAATCCCCCAGGAACGCCACGTCGTCAAAATATGTATCCTCCACCGGGCCGCTCTCCGGCACCGGGCCGCCTGCCTTCTCCGGCTCCGGCTCTGTCTCCCGGCGGACCGGCGCCGGCCGCTGAACGGGCAGCGGCTCCGGCGAGACCGCCGCCTGGGTCTCCACCGGGGAATCCGCCGCCACGCCGCTGGTGCCGCCGGATGTCAGCAGGCCCGCTACGGCGGCCAGAAGCAGCAAAATCCCCGGCAGCCGCAGTCTGTTTCTCTTTTTCTCTCTCTTTCCCACCATGCGTCCTCGCTTCTCCCGTCTGTTTCTCTATTCACTATTATAGACGCAGCCTGCCTGAAAAAGTCGAAACAAATTGTTAAAATTTCGGTATCAAATAATATCAAATTCTCCCGCGCTCACACCCGCAGGTCCTCCGGGTACGCCCCCCGGGCGTGGAGCCGCTTCAGCTCCTCCGCCACGACCTCCCGGTCCTGCTGGTAGGTCATGCCGAACCAGCGGTCGGCGGACTCCAGCACGGATACCTCCAGCGCTCCGGCCCGCATCCGGCTGTCCACCATCACCGGCAGCAGGCACTCCGCCTTGAGGTTGTCCCCCGCCTCGTTTCGCAAGAACGCCTCAAAGTATGCCCGCAGCGCCGGGAAGATGGAGGGCGTGAAGCCCCAGAAGTTCATGGACACCACGGTGTCCGGCGCCAGGGCGCGGTCCTCCGCCAGATCCTTCAGGGACCCGTCGGCGTACAGCTGGACCTTCAGCGCCTCCCGGACGGACAGCAGCCTGCCGTCCTCCACGGTGCAGATGCCCCGGGACACGGTGCCGTGGAGGCTGGCGGTATTTTTCAGCAGATACCCCACCATAGTGGCCCGCCCCTCTGCGGGCAGGCGCACCAGCTCCTCATAGATGGTCCGGTAGGCGTCGATGCCGTAATAGTCGTCGGCGTTGATGACGCAGCAGGGCTCGTGCACCACATCCGCCGCGCACAGCAGGGCGTGGACGGTGCCGAAGGGCTTGGTCCGCCCTGCCGGGATGGTATAGAAGTCCGGCACGGAGGAAAAATCCTGGAAGGCGTAGGCCACCTCCACGGGGCTGCCGTCCAGGGCGGTCTTCTTCCGCAGATAGCCGCCGCACAGCCGCTCCATCATCTCCTCCATCTCCGGCTTGATGATGAACACGATCTTGTTGAAGCCCGCCCGCAGGGCGTCGTAAATGGAGTATTCCATCAATATCTCGTGGTGGGGGCCGATGCCGTCCACCTGCTTGCTGCCGCCGTAACGGGAGCCCAGGCCCGCCGCCATGATGACCAGTGAAACTTTCATGAGCTTTCTCCTAAATCATTTTTACGCGTGATTTGCGCAACATGTACGCTTATTCTAACCATACCGCATTTTCCGGATTTTTGCAACTGCTCTTGACTTTTTCTCTCCACGGTTTATAATATGAAAACGATTCTCATTTTTGATTTGGAGGAGCACCCATGCCATATCACACCAAACAGCATCAGGCCGTCCTCCGGTGCCTGGAGCAGCGCCCCGGCGAGGCCCTGACCGCCGCGGACCTGGCGGAGGAGCTGCGCGGCGCCGGCAGCCCGGTAGGGCTTGCCACCATTTACCGTCAGCTGGAAAAGCTGGAGCAGGCGGGCCGCATCCACAAGGTCAGCACGGAGGAGGGCGCCTTCTACCAGTATTGTCCCCACCCGTCGCAAACGCATGGCTGTTTTCTGCTGCGGTGCGAGGGCTGCGGCCGCATCGTCCATCTGGACTGCTCCCACCTGCGGGAGCTTTACGACCATCTGGAGGCGGAGCACCACTTCCGCATCGACCCCCGCCGGACGGTGCTGACAGGCCGGTGCGCGGTGTGCGCGGGAAAGGAGGCTGCCTGTGGAAGCCAATGAACTGATCGTCTGCCGGGACGTATCCCTGGGCTACGAGGGCCAGAGCGTCCTGAGCCATTTGAATCTGACCATCCGCAGCGGCGACTATCTCTGCATCGTGGGGGACAACGGCTCCGGCAAGTCCACCCTGCTGCGGGGGCTGCTGGGA
>JAUNGH010000165.1 GCA_030524605.1 Oscillospiraceae bacterium
CTTGCCGGTCATGCGGCCGCGCTGCATACGGCGGAATTTCACTCTCTTGGGCATTAACATTACTGGGCTCCTCCTTCCTTGGCGGGGGCTGCGGGAGCAGCCGGACGGCCGGGATTGCTGGTGCGGTTGAATCCACCCTGGGGACGGCCCTGGCCGCCGCGGTTGAAGCCGCCCTGACGGTCACGGTTGAAGCCGCCGCCCTGGCCCTGGCGGTCGCGGTTGAAGCCGCCGCGGCGGTCGCCGTCACGGCGGGGACGACGCTCACGGCGCTCCTGATAGGGCTTGGAGGTGTCCATGGTGCGGGGGGTGGTGCGCAGGGTCTGGGAGAGGACCTCACCCTTGTAGATCCACACCTTCACGCCGATGCGGCCGAAGGTGGTGGCAGCCTCCGCAAAGCCGTACTCGATGTCGGCGCGGATGGTCTGCAGGGGGATGGTGCCCTCGTGATAGTGCTCGACGCCGGCGATCTCGCGGCCGCCCAGACGTCCGGAGCAGCAGCACTTGATGCCCTTGGCGCCGGCGCGCATGGCGCGGGCCATGGCGTTCTTCATGGCGCGGCGGTGGGAGATACGCTTCTCCAGCTGCTGGGCAATGTTCTCAGCCACCAGCTGGGCGTTCATGTCAGGGTTGCGGACCTCGACGATGTTCAGCTTCACTTTCTTGCCGATCATCTTCTCCACGGCCAGACGGTACTGCTCGATCTGCTCGCCGCCCTTGCCGATCACGACGCCGGGGCGGGCGCAGTGCAGGAAAATGGTGACGGTATCGGCGCTGCGCTCGATCTCGATCTTGGGCACGCCGGCGCCGTACAGGGTCTTCTTCAGGTACTTGCGGATCTTCTGATCCTCGACGATCAGATCGCCGACCTTCTCATCACTGGCATACCAACGGGAATCCCAGTCTTTGATGACGCCCACGCGCAGGCCGTGGGGATTAACTTTCTGTCCCATAAACTGTTCTCCTCCCTCTTATGCCTTTTCCGTCACAGCCAGGGTGACGTGAGAAGTGCGCTTGTTGATACGGTAGGCGCGGCCCTGGGCCCGGGGCATCATCCGCTTCAGGATGGGGCCGGGGGTGGCGAAGACCTCGGACACCACCAGCTTGGCGGGGTCCATGCCGAAGTTGTTCTCGGCGTTGGCGCAGGCGGACTTCAGGAGCTTCATCAGAGGCTCAGAGGCGGCCTTGGGGGTCTGCATCAGGATCGCCATGGCGGTGCCGGCGTCCTTGCCGCGGATCAGATCGCAGACGATCTGGACCTTGCGGGGAGCGATGCGGACATAGCGCAGGTACGCTTTCGCTTCTTTCTTTTCCATGTTCAGCATCCTCCTTCAATTAAGAATCTTTCCGGTGGCCGCGGAAGGTGCGGGTGGGAGCGAACTCACCCAGCTTGTGGCCGACCATATCCTCCTGGATATAGACGGGCACGTGCTTGCGGCCGTCGTGGACGGCGATGGTGTGGCCGACGAAGGCGGGGAAGATGGTGGAGCTGCGGCTCCAGGTCTTCAGGACCTTCTTCTCGTTCTTGGCGTTCATTTCCTCGACCCGCTTCAGAAGCTCAGGGGCAACATACGGGCCTTTTTTAATGGATCTGCTCATATTTACTTGCCTCCCTTACTTCTCGTTGCGACGCTTCACAATGAACTTGCTGGTGGGATTCTTGCCCTTGCGGGTCTTGTAGCCCAGGGCGGGCTTGCCCCAGGGGGTCACAGGGCCGGGACGGCCGACAGGGGCGCGGCCCTCGCCGCCGCCGTGGGGGTGGTCGTTGGGGTTCATGACGGAGCCGCGGACGGTGGGACGCCAGCCCATGTGGCGCTTGCGGCCGGCCTTGCCGATGTTGATGTTCTCATGCTCGATGTTGCCGACCTGGCCGATGGTGGCGTAGCAGTTGGTGCGCACGATGCGGACCTCGCCGGAGGGCATGCGGATCTGGGCGTCGCCGCCCTCCTTGGCCATCAGCTGGGCGGAGGTGCCGGCGGAACGGACCAGCTGGGCGCCGTTGCCGGGATGCAGCTCAATGTTGTGGATGATGGTGCCCACGGGGATGTTGGCGATGGGCAGCGCGTTGCCGGGCAGGATGTCGGCGTCGGGGCCGGTCATGATCTTGTGGCCGGCCTTCAGGCCCACGGGAGCCAGGATATAGCGCTTCTCACCGTCCTCATACTCGATCAGCGCGATGTTGGCGCTGCGGTTGGGGTCGTACTCCAGGCGCAGCACGGTGGCGGAGCCGATCTTGTCGCGCTTGAAGTCGATGACGCGGTACTTGCGCTTGTTGCCGCCGCCGCGGTGGCGGACGGTGATGCGGCCATAGCTGTTGCGGCCGGAGCTCTTTTTCAGAGGCTCGGTCAGGCTGGGCTCGGGCTTGGCCTTCTTGTCGATGCCGTCGAATCCGGAGACCGTCATCTGACGTCTGGAGGGAGTCGTCGGCTTAAAGGTTTTGATAGACATATCGCTTTACTCTCCTTCCGTTATCAGACCATGCCTTCGAAGAACTCGATGGTCTTGGAATCAGCGGCCAGCTGGACGTAGGCCTTTTTCCAGGTCCGGGTCTGTCCGGGCCGGCCGGCGCCCATGCGCTTTTCCTTGCCGGGCACCGTCAGGGTGTTGACGGAAGCGACCTTCACGCCGAAGATCTCCTCAACGGCCTTCTTGATCTCGATCTTGCCGGCGTCCTTGGCAACCTCGAAGACGTACTTCTTGTCGGCGGCGCCGGACATAGCACGCTCGGTGATGATGGGACGGATAATGATATCGTAAGCAGTCATTATGCGTACACCTCCTCGATTTTTGCGAGGGCGGCCTGATCCACAACCAGGTACTGGGCATTGATGATGTCATAGACATTCAGCTGCGCAGCGGGAGTGGTCAGCACGCCGGGGATGTTCCGGGCGCTCTTGACGACGACGGTGTCAACGGCGGGGGTCACGACGACAGCCTTGCCATCGACCTTGACGGCGTCCAGGAACTTGCGGAAGTCGGCGGTCTTGATGGCGTCCAGCTTGATGGAGTCGATGACCACCAGCTTGCCCTCGGCAGCCTTGGCGGACAGGACGGACTTCAGCGCCAGGCGCTTGACCTTCTTGTTCAGCACATAGCTGTAATCCCGGGGCTTGGGGGCGAACACGACGCCGCCGTGGGTCCACTGGGGGGCGCGGGTGCTGCCCTGACGGGCGTGGCCGGTGCCCTTCTGACGCCAGGGCTTTCTGCCGCCGCCGGAGACTTCGGCGCGGGTGAGGGCGCTCTGGGTGCCCTGTCTGCAATTGGCGAGGTGGTTCTTGACGACCTCATGCACAACGACGGTATTGGGCTCGATGCCAAAGATCGCGTCGTTCAGTTCCACAGTGCCGACTTCTGCGCCGGCCATGTTCAAAACTTTGATAGTAGACATTACTCAAGCACCCCTTTCTTACTTGTTTCTGGCGGAAGCCTTCTGCGGGTTGCGGCCGGAAGCCTTCTGCGGGTTCTTGCTGATGTCCGCGCCGGCCTGCTTGACCTTGTGGACCTTCACGGTACTCTTGATGGTGACCAGACCGCCCTTGGGGCCGGGAACGGCGCCGCAGACGACCAGCATGTTCAGCTCGGGATCAACCTTCACGACGGACAGGTTCTGGACGGTGACCTGGTCAACGCCCATGTGGCCGGCGCCGATCTTGCCCTTGAAGATGCGGGAGGGATCGGTGGAAGATCCCATGGAGCCGGCGTGGCGGTGAACAGGGCCGGAACCGTGGGTCTCCTTCAGGCGGTGGGCGCCGTGGCGCTTGATGACGCCCTGGTAGCCGTGGCCCTTGCTGGTGCCGGTGACGTCGACGAAATCGCCGACCTTGAAGGTATCGGCCTTGACGAGGTCGCCGATGTTCAGCTCGGCGGCGTTCTCAAGGTTGAACTCGCGCAGGTGCTTCTTGGGAGACACGCCGGCCTTGTTCAGGTGGCCCATCTCAGGCTTGGTCAGCTTGCGCTCGGGGACATCCTCGAAGCCCAGCTGAACAGCCGCATAGCCTTCCTTTTCGGAAGTCTTCTTCTGAACGACCACGCAGGGACCCGCCTCGATGACGGTGACGGGGATCACATGGCCGTTCTCGTCAAAAATCTGGGACATGCCCACTTTTTTGCCGATGATAGCTTTCATTGTGTATTCTCCTCCTGAAAGGTTATTGGTCGGCTTAGATACGTCCGGGGTTGGGGGCCCGCCGCATTGCTCTGCCGACATGACCCGCTCATCTCGCAAGACGATGAGCATTGGGTGAGCAACTTATTAATGAGGGATCGCGTCCGGAAACCAGCCTTACAGCTTGATCTCGATCTCCACGCCGGCGGGCAGCTCGAGAGCCATCAGGGCCTCGACGGTCTTGGGAGTGGACTTGGTGATGTCGATCAGTCTCTTGTGGGTGCGGCGCTCGAACTGCTCACGGCTGTCCTTGTACTTGTGCACGGCCCGCAGGATGGTGACGACTTCCTTCTTGGTGGGCAGAGGGATGGGGCCGGAGACCTCGGCGCCGGTGCGCTTGGCGGTCTCGACGATCTTCTCTGCGCTCTGGTCGATGACCTGGTGGTCATAGGCCTTCAGGCGAATGCGGATCATTTCTTTCTGTGCCATGGTTCTTTCCTCCTGATTTCGTAGGTAGTTTGACGCAGTCTCGACGACCTACGGCGAGAGAATTTTCTGTACGCTTATCCGTGCGTATCATTCCAGCTCATGAAAAATACCGGCGCAGGGGACCCACGGCCGGTACACGGATCATGGCATGGCGATCTACGCGACGCACCAGATCTTCTCAGCCGCCCGATTATCGGACATACTCCCCGGAAGTTACCTCCTCTCGGAGCAATCTCCCGGTTCATCGCAGCGCTGCGGGCAGGACACGCCTTTTCCGCACAGCCACTATATGATAAAAGAAAATCCCCTTGATGTCAAGAGGATTTTCTCTGTTTTTGATGAAATTTT
>JAUNGH010000166.1 GCA_030524605.1 Oscillospiraceae bacterium
CTGGGCTTGACGGGGAGATGGATCGGCGATGTCATCATGGCGGTGTACGGCGCGTTTTTTAACTTGATCTTTTGAGGTGGCTCTTTTGGAAAATCCCGTATTCAAACTGGAAAAGGTCGTCCGCTCCAGGTCGGAGGAGATGCAGGATTTTGAAGGCCCCCTGGACCTGATTCTCTTTCTGCTGGGCAAGAACAAGATGGAGATTCAGGACATCTCCATCTCCCTGATCTGCGACCAATACCTGGCCTGGCTGGAGCAGCGGCAGAAGATGGACCTGGAGGTGGCCAGCGAGTTTGTGACCATGGCGTCCCATCTGGTGTACATCAAGACCCGGATGCTGCTCTCCATCGAGGATGAGGAGGCCCAGAGCGAGATGGACGCCCTGATCCAATCCCTGGAGGAGCGCCGCCGGAACGAGAACTATGTCCGGGTCAAGGCGCTGGCGGTGAAGCTGGGGCCCATGGGGGAGTTCGGACGGAACATCATCACCCGGAACCCGGAGCCTGTGCAGCGGGGCAAAATCTATGAATACGACCAGGAGAAGGCCGACCTGATCCTGGCGATGGCGGAGATCCGGAGCCGGGCGGAGCGGGCGCTGCCGCCGCCCAAAGCCGCCTTCCAGGAGATCGTGCAGCACGAGCCCTATCCGGTGGAGAGCAAGGCCCGGGAGATCATCCAGCGGCTGAAGGAGCACGGCATCACCCGGTTCCGCCTGCTGTTCCGGGGCAACCGCAGCCGCAGCGAGATCGTGGCGACGTTTCTGGCGGTGCTGGAGCTGTGCCGCGCCCGGGTCCTCCATCTGGCGGGATCGGAGACGGACTGCACCGTCCGCCAGGAGGGCGAGCTGCCGGAGAACCTGACTTTCTGAGGAGGACGCCATGGAGAACATGGAGATGAAGGAAATCGAATCCGCCATTGAGGGCATCCTGTTCGCCTCCGGCGAGCCCATCCATGTGGACCGCATCTGCGTGGCCCTGGACATGGACCGTCCCACGGTGGAGCAGGTGCTGCAAAAGCTGATGGACTACTATGCCTATGAGCGCCGGGGCATCCGCCTGCTGCATATTGAGGACAGCTGGCAGCTTTGCTCCGCGCCGGACTATGCGGACGTGATCCGCAGGGCCTTTGAGATCCGCAAGCCCGCCAAGCTGAGCCAGCCCGCGCTGGAGGTGCTGACGATCATCGCCTATTACCAGCCCACCACCAGGGCCTATGTGGATCAGATCCGGGGTGTGGACAGCTCCTATACCATGGGGCTTTTGCAGGAGCGGAAGCTGATCGAGGAGTGCGGACGTTTGCAGGTGCCTGGACGGCCCCGGCTGTACCGCACCACCAAGCAGTTCCTGCGGGCGTTCCACCTCACCAGTCTGGATGACCTGCCGGAGATGCCGGATCTGGGCGGCGAGGGACAGATGCGCCTCAGCGAGAGCGGGGAGATCATCGATCCGGCCGAACAGGCGGAGATCACCGGGGCCGATGCGCCGGAGGACGCGGATTTTCGGGAAGGATAATGCGCCGTGCACGGCGGAAAAGATGTGCGTTTAAGCCGCAAGCTGAAACGCTGGGTGTGGATTTGCGGTTTTGCGCAGCAGCCCCGCTGCCGCTGTACCGGCTCTGCACCCGTAGGGCGGGGCGCCCTCGCCCCGTTGTTTGCACCCGACGCAGAATTAGTCCTCCGTAGGGCGGGCCGTCCCGGATGCCGCTTCGCGGCACACCACTCCGGCTTTTGATGCGGGCCTCTGTAGGGGCGGACATGATCCGCCCGAAACGCGGGCGGCAGCGGAAACGAGGCGGATGATATCGCCCCTACGGAATTTTTTGTAAGCAAGGCGGCTGGGCAAAAGATTCGACGTGCGGCGGGGCGTCCTCATCCCGCCCTGCGCGATGGGGAGCGGCATTTTACAGGGCGCACCTCATTTGAGGCGCGGTTGCCGTTCCTGGCCGTCGCCGCAGGAAAGTCATTTCGAGCTGGATAAGCTTTCGATAAGGGGGGGTGAGGTTCCGTGCTCTGGCTCTGGATCTTGGGAATCCTGGCGGTATTGATTTTACTGCTGTGCCGGACCCGCGTGGGCGTCCGGGCGGAGTTTGGCGTAGGGGCGCTCACCCTTGATGTCAAAATGGGGCTGTTCCACATCCGGATATTGCCCGTCAAAGAAAAGAAGGGAAAAACGGCCAAGGCCGCGAAAAAGGCGGCAAAGACTGCGGAGGAAACAGCGAAGAAGCCCAAAACGCCGCTGCCGAAGCCGTCCCTGGCGGATATCAGGGACGCGGTGCGCACGCTGGCTCCGCCCCTGAAGCGTGCTTTAGGCCGCACAAGGCGGGGCATCCGGATACATCCCATGCAGTTAAGCGTCACCGTGGGCGGACGGGAGGACCCGGCCGCGGCGGCGGAACTGTACGGTTATCTCCACGCCGGGGTCTGGACGGGGATGCCCGTGCTGGAGCAGATGCTGGTCGTCCCGGCGCCTTATATCCACATTGGTATTGATTTCGACACGCCGGACACCATAGCGGAGGGAGAGTTGGGCGTCTCCGCCCGGATCGGGACCCTGCTGGCCGCCGCCCTCGGCGTCGGCATTCCGGCGCTGCGGTGGTTCCTGCGCTATCAAAAGAAGCATAAGCAACAGACGCCGACCCAGGCCCCCGAGCATGCGGCCGCGTGAGAAAGGACGGTTTATAATGGACAACACGATGGAGAAGAAGAACCCCCTGAACGACCTGATGCGCTCCACGATGGAGAAGATCCATGAGATGGTGGACACCAACACCATCGTCGGCGAGCCCATCAGTACGCCTGACGGCGTGACGCTGATCCCCATCTCCAAGGTCAGCTTCGGCTTTGGAGGCGGCGGCGGAGACTACGGAAAGGCGGCCAAGGACGGCTTCGGCGGCGGCAGCGCCGCCGGCGTGAAGATCGACCCCGTGGCGTTCCTGGTCATCAAGGACGGGACCACCCGCGTCCTGCCCGTGGCGGTGCCGCCGGTGTCCACCGTGGACCGGGTCGTCGAAATGGTTCCCGATATCATGGATAAAGTGGAAAAATATTTCGACAAGAAGGAAGCAAAAGAAACCCTGTGACGGGGGTATACTACCATCACTGTGAACGAATGAGGTGATGGTCCGTGCCAAAGCGCTTGCTCTGCTGTTTGGCAGCTCTTTCCATACTGTTCAGTGTTTTGCCTTGTCAGGCCCGTGCTGTCAGTACATCGGCCACATCCGCCATCCTGGTGGACGCGGACAGCGGCCGGGTGCTGTATGAGCAGAATGCCGACGCCCGGATGCTGATCGCCAGCACGACGAAGATCATGACGGCGCTGGTGGCGATCCGGGAGGGGGATCTGGCAGACATTGTTACCGTGAAGCGTGAGGCCACGCTGACGGAGGGCTCCTCCATGTATCTGAAGGAGGGGGAGCAGCTGACGCTGGAGACGCTGCTGTACGGGCTGATGCTGTGCTCCGGAAACGACGCCGCCGTGGCCATCGCGGACCACGTGGGCGGCAGCCAGGCGGGCTTTGTGAAGCTGATGAACGAGACGGCCCGGGAGCTGGGGATGGACAGCAGTTCCTTTGCCAACCCCAACGGCCTGGACCACGAAGACCACTACTCCACCGCCAGGGACATGGCGGCGCTGGCCTGCGCGGCCATGGAGAACGAGACGCTGGTGCGGATCGTGTCCACCCGCACCGTCACCATCGGCGGGCGGACCATGACGAACCACAACAAGCTGCTGGCCTACATGGACGGCTGCATCGGATTGAAAACGGGCTACACCCGGGCGGCGGGCCGGACGCTGGTCAGCTGCGCGGAACAAAACGGCCAGCGCCTGGTGGCGGTGACGCTCCAGGACGGCAACGACTGGGCCGACCACCAGGCCCTCTACGAGTACGGCTTTTCCACCTATCCCTCCAGGCGGGCGGCGGTTTTGGGGGAGGCTTTGGACCGCGCGGCTGTCCAGGGCGGGCTGGCCGCCACGGTGCCTCTGGTGGCGGCGGACGCCTTTTCCTGGCCTGTGGCGGCGGGGGAGACCCTGGAGACCCGCATCGAGCTGGACGGCGCACTGACGGCGCCGGTGGCCGCCGGGACAAAAGCGGGACAGGCCGTGTTCACGCTGGACAGCAAAGAGGTGGGCCGGGTGGACCTGCTGTGCGGCGCGTCTGTGCCGCCGAAGCTGGAATCCGCGCTGGGCGCGTTGAAATCGGGCCTGCCGGGATGAGGAAGAAAGCCATGGAAGAACGACTGCAAAAGCTGCTCTCCGCCGCCGGGGTCTGCTCCCGCCGGGCGGCGGAGGGGTACATCACCGCCGGACGGGTGACGGTCAACGGCGAGACGGCGGAGCTGGGCCGGCGGGCCGATCCGGAACGGGACGAGATCCTGGTGGACGGGAAACCCCTGCCGCCCAGGGCAGAGCCGGTCTATCTGCTGCTGAACAAGCCCCGGGGGTATGTGACCACCCTCGCTGACGAGAAAGGGCGGCGGACTGCGGCGGATTTGACGGCGGACTGCGGCGCGCGGGTGTATCCCGTGGGACGGCTGGATCTGGATTCCGAGGGATTGCTGCTGATGACCAACGACGGGGAGCTGATGCAGCGGCTGCTGCACCCCAGCCATGAGGTCTCCAAGACCTACCACGTCTCCGTTTACGGCCCGGTGGCCGGGGCGGCGGAGCGGCTGTCCGCCGTCACGGATCTGGAGGGGGAGCCCATCCGCCCAGCCCGGGTGGAGGTGCTGCGGCAGGCCGGGCGGACGGCGGAGTTGGCCGTCACCATCCATGAGGGAAAGAACCGCCAGATCCGCCGGATGTGCGCCGCCTGCGGCCTGACGGTGAAGCGCCTGCGCCGGGTACGGGAGCACACGCTGGAGTTGGGCGACTTACCGGTGGGGAAGTGGCGGCGTCTGGCGG
>JAUNGH010000167.1 GCA_030524605.1 Oscillospiraceae bacterium
GAGCTTCATGTTGCTGATGGGGCAGTGGGCCACGCCGGTGCCGGTGCGGGCCAGTTCCCGCAGTTCTTCATCGTTGAAGTGGATGCCGTGGGCGTACCACACGTCCGGGCCGGTCCAGCCCAGGGAGGCCATGAACTCCAGCGGGCGGACGCCGTGACGCCGCAGCATATAGTTCTCCTCGTCCTTCGTCTCACACAGGTGGGTGTGGAGCCGGACGCCGTACTGCCGGGCCAGGACGGCGCTCTGGCGCAGCAGTTCCGCCGACACGGAGAAGGGCGAGCAGGGGGCCAGGGCCACCTGCCGCATGGAGCCGGGGCGGGGGTCGTGATAGGTCTCGATGATGCGGGCGGAGTCCCGCATGATCCCGTCCACCGTCTGGACCACGCTGTCCGGCGGCAGGCCGCCGTCCTTTTTAGAGAGGTCCATGCTGCCCCGGGAGACGAACATGCGGATGCCCAGCTCCTCCGCCGCGGCAAGCTGGGCGCCGGTCAGGTCGCCCGCACTGGCGGGAAAGACGTAGTGGTGGTCGAAGCAGGTGGTGCAGCCGTGCTTCAAAAGCTCGCCCATGCCTGTGAGAGAAGAGAGCCGGATGACGGTCTCGTCCAGGCCCTTCCAGATCTCATACAGGGCGGTGAGCCAGTCGAACAGCTCCATGTTCTGCACCTGGGGCAGATTCCGGGAGAACACCTGGTACAAATGGTGGTGGGTGTTGACAAGACCGGGATAGCACCAGTAGTGGCCGCAGTCGATGACGGTGTCGGCGGACTGGGGCAGCGCGGGGCCAATGGCCCGGATGAAGCCGTCCCGGCAGTAGAGATCCACGTTTTCCAGCACCCGGTCGCCGTCGTCGCAGGTGATGAGGGCCCGGATGTTTTTCAGCAGCAGAGTGGCCATGAAAACACGCTCCTTTCAGCTTTTAGTATAAAGGCGGCGGGGCAAAAGGTCAACCTGGCGGCAAAAAAAGGACGGCTGCCGCGGCAGCCGCCCTTGGACGAATCGGGGGAAAGAGGGGTCAGTTTTTGCCGGACAGGGCCTTCTGCAGCCAGTCCTTGCCGTCCACGAAGCGGGAGACGATGTAGCTGACCACATAGTCGCCGGCGGAGTTGATCATGGTGGCGGGGGGATCCACCAGGTTGCCGATGGCCACCAGGATGGGGAAGGCCACAGTCATCTGCTCAGGGAAGAAGATGGAGCAGATGATGTACTCGCCGATGTAGCCGCCGCCGGGGACGCCGCTCATGCCAACAGAGGACAGCACGGCCACCAGCACCACGGGGATCAGGGAGGAGAAGCTCATCTCCCGGCCGAACACGCCCCACACGAAGGCAATCTTCAGTACGCAGGAGAAGCAGGAGCCGTCCATGTGCATGGTGGCGCCCAGGGGCAGCACCATGTCGCTGACGTCCTTGGAAATGCCGGTCTCGGCGGCCACTTCCATGTTGGTGGGGATGGTGGCCACGGAGGAGCAGGTGCCCAGGGACACGATGGCCGGACGGGCGATGTGGCGGAACATGGTCTTGACGCCGCTCTTGCCGCCGCCGAACCAGGCGAACAGGGGCCACGCGGTGAAGATGTAGATGAAGCACAGGGGATAGTACAGCAGCAGGGCGCGGCCATAGGTCACGGTGACCTGAGAGCCATAGGTGGCCACCAGATCGGCGAAGATGGCAAAGAACGCGATGGGGGCGTAATAGGTGACGATCTGCACGAACTTCAGCATGACGTTGGTCAGGTCCTCCAGGAACTTGCCCACCATCGTCTCGGAGCCGCCGTTCAGGTTCACGGCGAAGCCGAACAGCAGGGAGAACACGATCAGGGGCAGCATGGCCCGGCGGGACAGCAGGCCCACAAAGTCCTCGGCGGTGAAGAAGTTGACGATCATCTGGGTCAGGGTGGCGTACTCGCCCATCTCCTCAGAGGGCAGCTCCGTCCAGGCGGTCAGGACGGGGGGGAAGATCTTCACCAGCACGAACATGATGACGGCGGCAATGGCGCCGGTGACCACGAAGGTGGCGATGGTGATGCCCATGATCTTGCCGGCCCGTTTGCGGCTCTTCATATTGGCGACGGCGCCGGCGATGGACGCGAACACCAGGGGCACCACGATGCAGAACATCATGTTGATGAACACGGTGCCCAGGAAGCTGATGGAGTTGCCGAAGTCGGGGGCGACCCAGCCAACGATGGCGCCCAGGATCATGGCGCCCAGCATGATGGCCAGGAAGCGGTAGTTTCTGGCGACGGATTTCTTATCCATACTTGTTTTTCCTCCTACTTTTTTACACACGGTTTATTTTGCAAGGCAGAGGTCTTCGTCCGTGACCTCGCCCTTACAAACGATGTTGGTGGGGCCTGTGAGATACAGGTCCCGGATGGCGGAGCCCTCCCGCACGGCGTCGATGACCAGCCGGCCGCCGGTCATATCCACTTTCACGCCGTGGCCGCTGACCTTGCCCTGGAGCGTCAGCACCGTCACTACGGAACCGGTGCCGGTGCCGCAGGCGTAGGTGAAATCCTCCACGCCGCGCTCAAAGGTTCGCTCAAAGATGTGGTCCTCACCGACGATCTCGTAGAAATTCACGTTGGCGCCCTTGGGGAAGGCGGGATGCCAGCGGAGCTTGCGGCCCAGCTCCCGCAGTTCGTTTTCGTCGGCCCGGCGCAGGTTGGCGTAAGGCACCACCGCGTGGGGCAGGCCGGGATCGCCCAGCTCCACATAGGCGCAGGCGTACCGTACGCCGTCTGCCTCCACGGGGGAGTCCAGCTTCACGGTGGTGGGGTCGTTGAGCCGGATCTTATACAGGCGGCTGTCGATGCGCCGTCCCGTCACGATGCCGGCCGTGGTCTCCACGGTCTGGGTCTCGCCGGCCAGGCCGTTTTCAAAGCCGTACCGGCAGATGCACCGGGCACCGTTGCCGCACATCTCGCCCACGCTGCCATCGGAGTTGAAGAACAGCATTTTATAGTCGCCGCCCTGGGTGGGGGCGTCTACCACCATCAGCCCGTCGGCGCCGATGGACAGGTGCCGCTCGCACAGCGTCCGGGCCACCTGGGGCAGAACGCCGGCGGGCAGATGCTCCTCCAGATTGTTCAGCACCACAAAGTCGTTGCCGGCGCCGTTCATTTTCCAGAATCTCAAGGCTGACCCTCCTTTATTTTACATTGATTGTATTATAACAGCGCGGGACGGCGGAGAACACTGGAGAATGTGCTAAAAATCATGCAAATCCTGCGGTGGAGTTCAGGATTTTTTATTTAATTGCAGTTTGGCGGCGGGTATGATATGCTAAAGGGCAGGAAAGAGAGGGAAGCGTCCATGCCGAGAAAAAACGCCAGAAATACCAGGGGCCGCATCATCTCCGCGGCCTGGAAGCTGTTTTACGAGCAGGGCTATGAGGACACCACGGTGGAGGACATCGTCTTTGAGTCCGAGACATCCAAGGGATCCTTTTACCACTATTTCGACGGGAAGGATGCGCTGCTGGGTACGCTGGCCTATGTGTTCGACGAAAAGTACGAGCAGCTGAAGGAGATCATGGACCCTTCGCTGGACGCCATGGAAAAGCTGATCTACCTGAACCACGAGTTGTTCGCCATGATCGACGGCGGCGTCTCCATGGACCTGCTGGCCCGGCTGTTGTCCACCCAGCTGCTGGCCCGGGGCGAAAAGCACCTGCTGGACCGGAACCGCACCTATTTTAAATTGCTGCGGCAGATCATCACCGAGGGGCAGCGGTCGGGCCAGCTGCGGACGGACAAGACCGTCAACGAGATTCTGAAGGCCTATGCCCTGTGGGAGCGGGCGCTGATGTACGACTGGTGCCTCTCCGGCGGCGAGTACTCGCTGGTGGCTTATACGGACAGCATCACGCCCATGTTTTTGGACAGCTACCGGGCAAAACCGGGGGGAGACAAATAATATTTTGCTTTTTTACCAAAGGAGAATACTAAAAAACGTTCAGATAAAAATTGTTAAAATTAAAGGAAAAGATCCGAAAAAACAGGAACGCCGTATAGAATACATTCTATACGGCGTTCTGTATTTCATTCTGGTTTTAAGTGTGGTATGATGTCTGTCATTGAAACGCAAAAGGAGAGAGAAAACAATGACAACCGCACAAATCTGCATTCTGCTGGCCATTGCCGCCTATTTGGTGGCGATGCTGGGCGTCGGCGTATGGTTCGCCAAGAAAAACAATTCCGTGGACGACTTCTATCTGGGCGGACGGAAGCTGGGCCCCTTCGTCACCGCCATGAGCGCGGAGGCGTCCGACATGAGCAGCTGGCTGCTGATGGGACTGCCCGGCGTGGCGTATCTCACCGGCCTGGCGGAGGCCAGCTGGACCGCCATCGGCCTGGCCATCGGTACCTATCTCAACTGGCTGATCGTGGCCCGGCGCATCCGCCGGTACTCCACCCGGCTGGATGCCATTACCCTGCCCCAGTTCTTCTCCAAGCGCTGGGGTGATGACAGAAACCTGCTGTCCGCCATCGCGGCCGTGGTCATCATCGTGTTCTTCATCCCCTACACCGCCTCCGGCTTCTCTGCCTGCGGCAAGCTGTTTTCCACGCTGTTCGGCATGGATTACGTGACTGCCATGCTGATCTCCGCTGCGGTCATCGTGCTCTATACGGTGATGGGCGGCTTTCTGGCGGCGTCCTTTACGGATCTGGTGCAGTCTATTATTATGACGGTGGCTCTGATCGTTGTGCTGGGCTACGGCGTTGTCACGGCCGGCGGCATGGATGCCGTTATGAGCAACGCCCAGTCTCTGACGGGCTACCTGTCTCTGGCCAATATCCATGACCCCTCCACGGGCGGGGCGAATCCCTACAGCTTCCTGACCATCTGCTCCCTGCTGGCCTGGGGCCTGGGCTACTTCGGCATGCCCCACATCCT
>JAUNGH010000168.1 GCA_030524605.1 Oscillospiraceae bacterium
TCCGGCGGCTCAAAGCCCTCGGCCGGAGCCGTACCGCCGTCCGGCCGGGGACCGCCGCCCATACCGGGGCCGCCCATGCCGCCGACGGAGACGCTGCCGGCCAGCTGGGTCTCCCCTTGCCAGAGGGTGCAGGTCCCCTCCTCCAGGCCGGGCATGGACACCACCAGGTACGTGAAGTCGTTGGCGGGCGTCCATGTGCCCAGAACCTGGCCGCCGGCGTCCTTCAGCGTGTATTCCGTGCCGCCGGACTGCCTGGACGCAAAGGAGAACACCGCGTAATTCTGCGCTCCGCCGTCGATCTGGTCGTACATATTGCCGGTGGCCGCCACCGTGCCGCCGTTGATCTCGATGCCCATGTCGGCATCCAGCCCGGCGTCCATGCTGTCGCTGCACGCCGCGCTGACAATCGTCCCGCCGTTGATGACCAGCCAGCCGTTGGAGTCGATGCCGTCGCCCTCCCCGGTCTCTCCGGTGACCCGGATGGTCAGTGTACCGCCGTTAACGGTGGTGACGGAGACGTTGTCCTCATTGGTGTTGATGCCGTCGTTGCCGGATTCGATGTTGATGACGCCGCCGTTGATGGTCAGGTGCAGCTCGGAGTCCAGCCCCTCGTTTTCGGCGTCGATATGCAGCACGCCGGTGCCCTGCTCTCCGCCGTCCACGTTCATGGACATTTTGGAGTAGAACGCGCCGTCGTACTTGTGGAGCTTCTTGGCGTCCGCCACCTCGGCGCCGTCCTCAGTGAGTTCCACGCTCTCCGGCTTGTAAATGCGGGCCACATAGGAGCCGGTGACGCTGTTGACAGTGCCGTCGGCAATGACGACATTGGCCCCGGCGGCAGAGGTGTCCACGTCCTTGGATGCCGTCTCCTCGTCGGCGGTGCCGCACTCATAGACGCTGTAGAAGATGACGGCGGGGGCCACGGTGCAGGTGATGTCAACGCCGTTCAGGATCAGCGTCACCACGGCGCCGGGGTCCTCCTCCGCGCCGTCCCCCAGGTCCACGGCGATCTGTCCGGCGGACAGCGTGCCGCTGAGGGAGTAGGTCCCCGGCTGGGTGATATGGACCACTGTGTGGGCGTCCGCCTCTGTCTGGCTGTGTTCGTCCGCCTCCGTGCCCTCGCCGTAGGTGAAGTCCCGGCCCGCCTCATAATAGACGATGTCGCTGGCCGTGTAGACGGCGGCGGACGTGTCCGTGGGCGCCGCGGCGCCGTTGACGGTGACGCCGCTGTCGGACAGGACGATCTCCGTGGCGGCGCCGTCCCCGCCGGTCTCCCCTGTCTCCCCTTTCTCCGCCGCCGAACAGCCGGACAGCGCCGGGGCCGAAAGGGCCATCGCCAATACCAGGGCAAATGAAATGCTTCGTTTCATATCTCGCGTCCTTTCTGGTTGATGGAGCCAGCATACCGGAAATATCTGAAACGTTCCTGAAAAATTTGTAAAGGATCTTCCGAAAAACAAAGAGACCGCCCCCCTTTGGAGCGGTCTCCCGATCTTAGTACAGATCCGTCAAAATCGCGGCGCAGCGCTCGATGCCCAGCACGCCGCTGTCCAGGGCGATTTGGTAGTGCCGCGCGTCTCCCCAGGTCATGTCCGTGTAGAACTGGTAGTAGGCGGCCCGGCGCTTGTCCTTGTCCCGCAGGCGCTTTTCCGGCGTCTCCGCACGCTCGCCGTAGATCTGGACGATGCGCTCTGCGCGCTTGTCCATGTCGGCATGGATGAAGGCGGTCAGGCAGTCGGCCTCCTCCCGCAGGATGTAATCCGCGCAGCGGCCCACGATGACGCAGGGCCCCTTTTCCGCCAGTTCCAGAATGACCTTCCGCTGGATCAGCCAGAGCTGGTCCTGATTCGTCAGGCCGTTGGAAAAGCGGCCGGCCAGCGCATTGGAGAGCCATCCGGCGCGGACGGCATATTCGCCCTGCTCTTTGATATACTCCGGGACAAAACCGCTCTGCTCGGCAATCTTTTCGATCAGCTCCTGGTCATAGCAGGGGATGTCCAGCTTCTGGGCCGCCAGCTTGCCGACGGTCCGTCCACCGCTGCCGAATTCCCGGCTGACGGTAAGAATTCTGTGCTTCATTTTGTGCCCTCCTTTGCAGAATCAACACTCAGCTCCCGGTATGTGAAGCGGATGACCACAGCGGCAATGATAAATGTCAGGATATCCGAAACAGGCATGGAGTACAGCACGCCGTCAAGACCGAAGAACAGCGGCAGCACCAGGGCAAAGCCCACGCCGAACACCACCTCGCGCACCAGGGAGATGGCGGTGGATGCCAGCGCCTTGCCCAAAGACTGCAGATAGATGAACGTGCCCTTGTTGACGGTGGCCAGGATCATCATGCACAGGTAGATCCGGAAGCACTTGACAGCGTACTCGGTATAATAGGCGCTCTCGTTCTTGGCGCCGAAGATGCCGATCAGCTGCTGGGGGAACAGCTCCACGATCAGCAGCGCCACCGCGCCCACGGCGGCCTCCACGATCAGCAGCAGGGTAAAGAGGTCCTTGGCCCGGTCCTTCCGACCCGCGCCGATGTTGTAGCCCACCACGGGGATGCAGCCGGCGGCAGTGCCCACGGCGATGGAGATCACGATCTGGAAGAACTTCATGACGATGCCCACCACCGCCATGGGGATCTGGGCGTACTCCGTCTGAGAGAAGACCTCGTCCAGGGCGCCGTACTTGCGGATCATGTTGTTGATGGCCGCCATGGATGCCACCAGGGAGATCTGGGACAGGAAGCTGCAGGCGCCCAGGGGGATGAATTTGCGGATGACCCCCCAGCTGGGAAGAAAGCTGCGCTTTTCCAGCTTGACGGCCTTCATGTGGCAGAGATACCAGATGGAGAGCACCGCCGTCAGGATCTGGCCCAGCACGGTGGCGACAGCCGCGCCCATCATGCCCCAGTGGAACACAAAGATGAAAACAGGGTCCAGAATGATGTTGACCACGGCGCCGCCCAGGGTGGCGGCCATGGCGAACTTGGGGCTGCCGTCGGAGCGGATGATGGGGTTCAGCGCCTGGCCGAACATATAAAAGGGAATGCCCAGGGTGATCCAGAAGAAATACTCCTGGGCCTGAACAAAGGTCTCGTTGTTGACCCGGCCGCCGAAGGCAGTCAGGATGCCGTCCTGGAACACCAGATAGAACAGCGTCACAACCAGGCTGCTGACAACGCTCAGCACCACGGCGCTGCCGATGCTCTTGTGGGCGTTTTCATGGTTTCTGGCGCCCAGGCAGATGCTGACGTAAGCGCAGCAGCCGTCACCGATCATCACGGCGATGGCCAGCGCCACCACCGTCAGCGGGAACACCACCGTGTTGGCGGCGTTGCCGTAGGAGCCGAGATAGTCGGCGTTGGCGATGAAGATCTGGTCGACGATGTTGTACAGCGCCGCCACCAGCAGCGAAATGATGCAGGGAACGGCGTATTTCCGCATCAGCGTCCCCAGTTTTTCCTGTTCCAGGAACGCGTTGGCATTGGATTCGTTCATTTGGAATGGTCCTCCCTTTCTTGGCAAAAAAATAAAGCGCGCGGTCAGAAAGCTGGATTTACGCCACTGGCCACACACTCCATATCCCGTTTTTGGCAAAACGGCAAAAAAGAAACGCGTGGCCTGCAACCGGATTTACGCAGTTACGCCACACGCTGTACTTGTAGTATACCTCCCTTTCCCGAAAGATGCAACGGCAGTTTTGCACAAATCGTCCCCATCGGAAATTGACCTTTTCAAGTGGAAAGCGTACAATACAGGCAGCAAGAAAAGGAGATGGTTCCATGGATTTCCAGAAACTCGCGGATTTCCGCAACACCCACAACCCCTTTGCCCGGCGGCTGGGCATCGTGGTGGAAGAAATCGGCCCCGGCCGCGCCCGCGTCACCAAAACCGTCACGGCGGAGGATCTGAACCCGGTGGGACGGGCCCACGGGGGAGTCTACTTCTCCATGGCCGACACCGCCTGCGGCTCCGCCATGGCCAGCCACGGCCACATGGCCGTGACGGTGAACGCCTCCTATAACTATTTCCGCAGTGCCAACGCCGGCGACATCCTGACCGCAGAGGCCGCGGAGGTCAAGAGCGGAAAGACCATCTGCGTCTACGACGTACGCATCACCGACCAAAACGGGACCTTGCTGGGCACGGGGTCGTTCACTTTTTACCGGCTGGAGCAGACCATCGGCCTGTGACGCCAAAAGAGCTGACGCAGACCGCGTCAGCTCTTTTCTCTTCAGGATTCCAAAACGTCCTCCAGAAACCGGGCAATCACTTCCGTGGCCGCCGCGCGGCATCCGCAGAGCCCGTGTTCCGCCGGATAGACCTCCAGGCGCTGGACCGCCCGGGTCTCATGGGCCCGCAGGCGGTCCCACAGCGGATAGACCATCTCCTCCGGCGGCGCGCAGCTGTCCAGGCTTCCCGCCACGCAGCAGAGGTTCCGGTCCTTGAGATCCTCGAAGGCGTTTTCGTAGGAAAAATCCTCCATATGCGCCGCAGCGTCCTGATAGATCGCCTCCAGGCCGTCCGAAGCCATCACATAGCCGCACTCCAGCAGCTCCCGGAACAGCTCCGGCCGCCCGGTCCGCAGGTAGCGGGCCGGATCATAAGGGGCGATTAAAAGCATCCCCCGCAGCCAGGGCAGCAGGCGGGCAGTGCGCAGCGTGGTGTTGCTGCCCATGCTGTGGCCGCCCATGAAGATGCTGTCCGGGTCCACACGGTACCTCTCACAAAAGGCCGGACTGCGCACATACGCCGCGGCGTGGACGGCATCCTCCACACAGTGGGAGATCAGGTACTTGCCCTGGCTCCCCCAGGCCCCCCGGTGCTGAAAGGTCAGCACCACGCAGCCGATCC
>JAUNGH010000169.1 GCA_030524605.1 Oscillospiraceae bacterium
TCCCTCCAAGCAGCAGCGGCAGCACAGCCACAAACGCCCAGTTCCAAATGATCTGGCCCATCCGCTCTCCTTTCGCGCCTGCAGACGTCCAGGTCCAAGGCTTTCGACCGTTCCTCAGAACAGCCCCACCTGGTTGGGCAGGACGTCGCCGCCGATGCTGCGCAGCTGCTGGGTGTTCTCCTCCCACAGCAGGTCCGTGATGGCCATCTTGCGGATGATGTTCTTCACCGTCAGATCCAGGGCAGTGCCCTCGCTGTAGTCCGCCGGGAAAATGTAATCCACCCGCCCCTTGGCCAGCAGATCCTCCACGCCCAGGCGGTTGCTCTCCTGATACACCGCGATGGCCTGGCCGCCGTAGGCCCGCATCATCTTCATGCAGGGCACGTCGGAGAGGCCGTCGCCCATGTAGACCATGTTGGTGAAGGGCACCCGCTTGCTGTCGTCGGGCATGGAGTCGTTCAGGGTCTTGTCGTCGGATACGTCCAGCACGCCCTTGTTGATGCGGTAGACAAACTGGGTCTTGGCGGTGAAGTTGACCGCCAGCTTGGGCCAGACGGGCCGGCCCGCCTCGTCGTAATAGAACTCGCTGGCGTAGATCTCCTTAAACTCGCCGCTGATGGAGGAACCCTCGATGATCTCCCGCAGGCCGGAGGAGATGATATAGTGCTCCACCTGGACGCCCTGCTCTGCGCCAAACCGATTGATGCGGCGGAACCACTCCTGCACGCCGGGGAACAGCACGATGCTGCGGCCCTTTTCCACCAGGTCCTCCCGGGTGAAGGGCAGGTTTTTCCGTTCCGCCTCCCGGATCATGGTGTACATGTAGGCCAGGATGCCGTCGATGCGGTTGGCGCGGCCAAAGCCGTTGGCCACCGCCCAGAACTCCGCCGGGGTCATGCCCAGGCTGGGGATGAAGGCATAATCCTGCATGTCGGTGGTACAGAGGGTCTTGTCAAAGTCGTACAAAAACGCCACGATGGGCCGCTGCTTGGCCATAAGCCGCTCCTTTCACGAAAAATGCGGCCGGCTTGACGAAACGCGTTTTGTCAAGCCGAGCCGCTTTTCAGGTCCGTTAATGCTCTCCGCCGTAGTTGCGGCCAAATTTCAGATCGTCCAGGCTGATGCGGCGGGTGGCCTCCAAAGGCTCCTCCCGGGCAAAGGGATCCCCCTCGGGATAGTCGTCCTCCGCGGGGGCGGGGGTCTCCTCGACAGCCGCAGGCTGCTCCTCAGCGACGGGCTGGGCAGCAAAGGCCGCCATCACCTTTTCCTCAATCTCCTCAACAGGGGCCTCTGCCGCCGGGGCGGGCTGCGCCTGCTCCACAGGGAGCTGGGGCAGCTGCTCCAGGAACTGCAGCTCCCTGGCGCAGATCTCCCGGCTGGCGGCGATGAACCGGGCCAGCTCCAGCTGTCCCTGCTTCAGGCGGTCCTCCGCCTCCGCCAGCTCCTGCCGGTAGCGGGCGATCTTCTCCTGGGCGCCGCTCTCGGCCTGGGCCAGAATCTCGTCCCGCTTGCCCTCCGCCTCCCGGACGATGGAATCCGCCATCCGCTGGGCGGTCAGCAGGGTCGCCCGCATGGAGTCCTCCGTGGCGCGGTATTCCTCCACCTTTTCGACCAAGACCTTCATCTTGGCCTTCAGGGCCGCATTTTCCTTGTAAAGCGCCGTGTAGTCGTCGGTCAGCTCGTCCAGAAACTCATCGACCATCGCCATGTTATAGCCGCCCCAGGCCGCCTTGGTAAAGGCATGGGTGGAAACTTCCTGCGGTGTCAGCATATCCCGTCTGTCCCCCTATCGAAATCCGTTTTCGTTGTCGTTCAGAAATACAGGCCGTTGTTTGTTCCCACCCGATGTACCATCGGGCGGGATCCCTTCCATTTCACGCAAATCGTCAGGCGGAGCCCGACGATTTCAAGGTTTTGCCTTGCAAAACACTTGTACGCGCCACTTGGCGCGGGAAAAACAACCCGCTTTAAAAATAAAGCCCGTTGTTTTCCAGCTCGTCGATCAGATCGCCTTCGATGTCCACGTGGTAGGGCGTGATAATGTAGGTGTTGGCGGCGACCTTTTTGATCTTGCCCTCGCCCGCGTAGGCCACGCCGGACAAAAAGTCGATCAGCCGGCGGGCGATGTCCTTGTTGGTGGACTCCAGGTTCAAAACCACGGTCCGCTTGTCCTTCAGCTGATCCGCGATCTCCGAGGCGTTTTCAAACCGCTCCGGCTTTACCAGCACCACCTTCAGCTGGGTGGTGGCATGGATGTTCACCACCTTGTTCCGGCGGTCGTCGATCTTGGTGCGGCGCTCCTCAAAGGCGTCTTTCCGGGGCGTCTCCTCAAAATCCTCAAATTCCTCGTCCTCATCCTCATAAGGATGGGCCAGCTTTTTCAGCTCGTCGATGATGCTCATGGCAAAACCTCCTGTTGGAGTCCCTCAGGTGTAGTGGCGGGCGCCGAAGATGGCGGTGCCCACCCGGACCATGGTGGCGCCGGCGCGGATGGCGTCCTCGTAGTCGCCGCTCATGCCCATGGAGAGATATTCTAACTCATTATGAAACAATTTTGTATTGATGTCAACATAAAGTGCCCGAACTTTCTCAAAATACCGCATATTGGTATCCCGGTCCGCGTCCGCCGGGGGGATGGTCATCAGTCCCCGCACCCGGACATGCGGGCGCTCCAGGGCCGCCTCCGCCGCCGCATGGATATCCGCGGGGGCAAAGCCGCTCTTGGCCTCCTCCCCGCCGATGTTGACCTCCAGCAGGATGTCCTGCACCAGCTCCTGCCGGGCGGCCGTCTTTTCGATCTCGTCCAGCAGCTCCAAAGAGCCCACGGACTGGATCAGGGCCACCCTGCCCACCACCTGCTTCACCTTATTGCGCTGGAGGTGGCCGATAAAGTGCAGCGGCGCGCCGTCATAGGCGTTCTCGCCGAGCTTCCGGGTCATCTCCTGGACCCGGTTCTCCCCCAGCACGTCGATGCCGGCGGCAATGGCCTCCCGGCAGGCGGCGGCGTCGTTCATCTTGCTGGCGCCCACCAGAATGATCTCGCCGGGGTCCCGCCCGGCCTCTCGGGCAGCCGCAGCGATATTGGCCCGCACCCGGGCGATGTTTTCCGCGATAGACATAAGCGTTCCAACTTCCCTTCCGCATGCTTTGTTTTTGATTCATCCGCCTCCGGGCCCTGCCCGGGGGGCTGCCGTCAGGCAACGACCTTTCCGTCGTACAGGTCCCTGGCCGCCACGATGACTTCGTCTCCGGGGCGGAGACGGATCGTCTCCTTGTCCGCCGGGTTGGCCGCCCGCACCAGGACAAAGCTGTCCCCGGTGTATATGACCTCCACCGGCTTGAACCGGGCCTCCTTGCCCACAACGCAGTAGACGCCCGTGGTCCGGACAGTGGCCGCCGTGCCGTCCTCGTTCTCCACCGTCCGGGTGACGATGCGCACCGTCTCCTTGGGCACCCGGATGCCCTCCAGCGTGCGGGAAATCACTTGGGCGCTCTGCTGGCGCAGCAGCGTCAGCTGGGGCAGATACGTGGTGCCCCGGAACACCGCCACGGCGCGGCCGTTCTCTTCCGGCCCCACGGAGACGAGGTTCACCGGCAGGTCCCGCTCCACGCTTTTTGTGAAGCGCAGGGTCAGGCTGCCGCCCTCCTCCTGCAATTCCTCTGCGTCCGCCGCAGACATGACTGCGGCATAGTACCAGGCGTCCCCCAGGATCAGCTTGCCCACGCCGGACTGCACCGCCGCGTCCGCCCTCACCCCGGCGAGTTGAGAGGGCGTCATCCCCTCCAGGCTCTCCGGCGTCAGCACGGTCTCATAGCCGTCCACCACGGCGGAGTACAGCCCCGACACCGGCGCGGTGACGCGCCGGACAGACCCCGCTGCCTGGGCCCGCACGTTTTTGAGCTGCGTTTTCAGCTCCCCGATCTGGCCGGAGAGGTCCTCCGTCTCGGAATACGTGTAGTCCCGTTTCAGCACCAGGCTCCGCAGCTTGCCGCCGGATTCCTCCGCCTTCACCAATCGGTCCGCCGCCAGGCTGCCGCGGTAGTCCAGGATGGTCTGCATGATCTGCGTGTCCAGCTTCAGGGACACCTCCGAGCTGAGCGCAGCCTCCTGGGCGTACTCCAGCTGCTCAATGCGGGTGGTCAGGGCGTCGATCTCCGCCTGGCTGTCCAGCGACGCCTGGTCCGCGTAGACCGTGGCCACCGTGCCGCCGGCGCTGACCCGCTCCCCCTCGCTCCGCTGGAGCCGCAGCAGGCCGCTGGTGTCGTCCGGCAGCACCTGCTCCGTCCGGACCACATAGCCGGAGAGGCTGATCCCCTCCTCCACCTGATAGCTGTAGGCCAGGGTGGTGGACAGGGGGTCGCTGAAATAGAGGTACCCCTGGACGCCGAAATAGGCCAGCACCCCCAGCGTCACCGCCAGCATCAGTAATTTTGTTCCCAGCGCGTTGTTTTTCATGCCGAAATCCTCTTATGTACCGCGCTCCCGAACAGAATGGAATGGGCGCGCTCCGGTCAGGTCCCTTCCTCCGCCAGATCCACCGGCCGGATGGGCGCGATCGTGGAAATGGCATGCTTATAGATGATCTGCTGCTTGCCGTCGCTGTCCAGGACCACCACGAAAGCGTCGAAGCCCGTGATGGTCCCCCGCATCTGGAAGCCGTTCATCAGAAACATGGTGACGGGCAGCTTGTCCCGTCTGGCCCGAAGGAGAAAAATGTCCTGTAAATTCGCTTTGCTCTGCATATCGTCCGCTCCTTATGTCTTTGTACGGACGATGTTCCTTTTTTCGTCCGCCTGAGGCTAGGATACGCCTGCGGCGGCCAGGATTTCCGTCGAAACCTGTA
>JAUNGH010000170.1 GCA_030524605.1 Oscillospiraceae bacterium
GTACAAGGCCACCCCCACCCTGGGCTACACCCACTACCAGCCCGCCCAGCTGGTGACAGTGGGCAAACGGGCCACCCTCTGGATGCAGGACCTCCTGGCCGACCTGGAGGAGCTGGACTTCGTGCTTGCCAACATGAAGTTCCTGGGATGCCGGGGCACCACCGGCACCGAGGCCAGCTTCATGGATCTGTTCGAGGGCGACGGCGCCAAGATCGACGAGATGAACCGCCAGATTTCCGCCGAGTTCGGCTTTGACAAGTGCTTCCCCGTCTGCGGGCAGACCTATCCCCGGAAGGTGGACAGCCGCATCCTGAACTGCCTGAGTTCCATCGCCCAGAGCTGTTACCGGATGGCCAACGACATCCGCCTGCTGCAGCACGACCGGCAGGTGGAGGAGCCGTTCGAGAAGAACCAGATCGGTTCCTCCGCCATGGCCTACAAGCGCAATCCTATGCGGTCCGAGCGCATCTGCTCTCTCAGCCGCTATCTGATGGCCGACGCCATGAACGCTCCCATGACCGCCGCCGTCCAGTGGCTGGAGCGGACGCTGGACGACTCCGCCAACCGCCGGATCTCCATGCCCGAGGGCTTCCTCTGCGCCGACGCCATTCTGCGCCTGGCCCAGAACGTCACCGACGGGCTGCATGTGAATGAGAAGGTCGTGGACCGGACCTGCCGGGAGTATCTGCCCTTCATCGCCACCGAGAATCTGATGATGGAGGGTGTGAAGCGGGGCGGCGACCGCCAGGAGCTCCACGAGATCATCCGCACCTGCTCCATGGCCGCCACGGCCAGGATGAAGGAGGGCGAGCCCTGCGACCTGCTCAGCCGTCTGGCTGCCGAGCCCGCCTTCGGCATGACCGAGTCGGAGATGGAGGCCGTGCTGGACCCGAAGCTGTACATCGGCCGTTGCCCGGCGCAGGTGGAGGCGTTCCTGACTCAGGTGGAACCGCTGCTGGCAGAAGCTTCTGCGGAAAAGCCGGAGATCAATCTGTAATCACCTATTCCAATCAGGAGGCGGGGCCCTGCGGGCCCCGCCTTTTTCCGCCGCAGCGCCTCATCGCCGGCCGCCTTGCAAGTCCTCCGGCGATGTGCTAAGATATTGTAAAAGATACAAAACCGCCCTGCATGCGCGCCGGGGCGGAAAGGCGGTGGAACCCTGTGAGCAGTATGAAAAACGCAAGCGAAAGCGCGGGAACAAAAGAGATTTTTGAGACCAGGCCGGTGCCCTCGGCGCTGGCGAAAATGGCGGTCCCCACTGTTGTCAGCCAGCTGATCACGCTGATCTACAACATTGCGGACACCTGGTTCATCGGCCAGACCGACAACCCCTACATGGTGGCGGCATCCTCCCTGGTGCTGACGATCTTCCTGATGATAGCCGCCATTGCCAACCTGTTCGGCGTCGGCGGCGGAAGCCTGGCCGTCCGGCTGCTGGGGTGCCGGGACGAGGAGGAGGCAGGCAGGGTGGCCTCTCTCAGTCTGGTCCTGGCGGCAGCGGCGGCGCTGGTTTTCTCCCTGTTGTGCCTGGTCTTCATGGATCCGCTGCTCCGCTTTCTGGGGGCCAGCGGCAACACCATCGGCTACGCCAGACAGTACCTGGTGTTCGTCGTGGTAATCGGCGGCCTGCCCACCGTCCTGTCCAACACCATGAGCGCTATGGTGCGGAACATCGGCCACTCCCGGGAGGCCGGCTTCGGCCTGGGGCTGGGCGGCGTGCTGAATGTGATCCTGGACCCCATTTTCATGTTCGTGCTGCTGCCTGACGGCTATCAGGTGGCCGGCGCGGCGGCGGCCACCATGCTGTCCAATGTGGTCACGCTGATCTACTTCATCCTGGTATACCGGCGGCTCGGCGGCAGCACCGTGCTGGCCCTGCCCCGCCGGGTGGAAAAGATCCGGCGGGAATCCCTGAAATCCCTCTTCTCCGTGGGCATCCCGGCGGCCATGAGCCTGCTGCTGTTCGACCTGACCAATATCGTCATCAACCGTCTGGCCTCGGGCCACGGGGACATCGAACTGGCAGCCATGGGCATCGTCCTGAAGGTGGAGCGCCTGCCTCTGAACATCGGCATCGGCATCTGCCTGGGCATGACGCCGCTGGTGGCGTACAATTTCGCGGCCAAAAACCACCGGCGGATGAAGGATTTTTTCAGAGCCGCCCGGCTGGCCGGGCTGGTGGTGTCGGTCCTCTGCGTGGTTTTCTACCGCGTGTTCGCCCCATACATCATCCGGGCCTTTATCGCCGACGCGGACACGGTGCGGTTCGGCACTCAATTCCTCCAGTCCCGCTGCTATGCCACCCCCTTCATGTTCCTGAGCTTTCACATGGTGCATTTCATGCAGGCGGTGGACCGGGGGAATGTCTCCTTCCTGCTGGCGGTCATCCGGCAGCTTTTCCTGAACATCCCCATTTTGTTTTTGATGGACGCCCTGCTGGGCATGAGCGGCATCGTGTGGACACAATTGGTGGCGGACGCGGTGAACGTGGTGGTCTCCTATGTCATTTACAGCCGCCTGATCGGAAAGATATCCTCCTAGCAATCCGGCAGCCCCTCCGGGGGCTGCCTTCATTTTGTCCGCCTTCCGGCATGTCTGTCCCCACCGGCGCATACCCTTCCATTAGAAGCCGGAGGGAGGGCGTTTCATGCTGGAAGCCGTCAACAAGCTGCTGTGGGGGCCGGGGACGCTGGCCCTGCTGCTGGGGAGCGGGGTGTTTCTCACCCTGCGGCTCCGCTTTCTGCCCTGGCGGCGGCTGGGCTTTGCCCTGCGCTCCGCCCTGGGACGGGAGGCCCGGCAGGCAGGCGGGGGCGGCGTCTCCCCCTTTTCCGCCCTGATGACGGCCCTGGCCGCCACCATCGGCACCGGGAACATCGTGGGTGTCGCCACGGCGCTGGTGGCCGGCGGGCCGGGAGCCCTGGTGTGGATGGAGGTCTCCGCCCTGTTCGGCATGGCGCTGACCTTTTCCGAGTGTACCCTGGCGGTGAAGTACCGCCGCCGGAACCGGCGGGGGGAGTGGTGCGGCGGCCCCATGTACGTCATGTCCGCCGCCCTGGGCCGCCCCGGCAAATGGATGGCGGCGGTGTTCTCCGCCTTCGCCGCGGCGGCCTCCCTGGGCATCGGCAGCATGACGCAGGCCAACTCCATCGCCGGGGCCCTGACCGCCGTGGCGAAGGTTCCGGTGGGTCTGGTGGGCCTGGTGACGGCGGCCCTGGCCCTGGCGGGGATCCTGGGCGGCATCCGCAGCATCTCCAAAATCACCTCCGTTCTGGTGCCGGTGATGGCGGTGCTGTACATGGCGGCGGGGCTGGCGGTGATTCTGGGCAACCTCCCCCGGCTGCCTGCCGGGCTTGCGGAGATCTTCCGCTGCGCCCTGTCTCCCCAGGCGGCCGCGGGGGGCACTCTGGGCACGGCCCTGCGCTGGGGCGTGGCCAGGGGCGTATTCTCCAACGAGGCGGGGCTGGGCTCCGCCGCCATCGCCGCCGCCTCGGCGGACACGGACAGCCCCGTGCGCCAGGGGTATATCGGCATGACCGGCGTGTTTTTCGACACCATCGTGATCTGCACCGTCACCGGCCTTGCCATCTGCTGCTCCGGCGTCCTGGGAACGCTGGACGCCGCCGGGACCCCCGTGGACGGGGCGGCGCTGACCATCCTGGCCTTTCAAACGGTGCTGGGATCCTGGGGCGCCCGGTTCATCAGCGGCTCCATCGTGCTGTTTGCCTTTTCCACCATCCTGGGCTGGGAATACCAGGGCGAGCAGGCCTTTGCCTACCTCTCCGGCGGCCGGGGCGTGGGGCTGTACCGCCTGCTGTTCGCCCTGGCGGCCCTCCTGGGGGCCGGGGCGCGGCTGGAGGCGGTCTTCCTGTTCTCCGACATCTGCAACGCCCTGATGTGCGTCCCCAACCTGCTCTGCCTGCTCCTGCTGTCCGGGACGGTGGTCCGGGAGACACGGGGCGGCAGGCGGAAATGGTAAATTTTCTGTGAAAATGTTGCATTTTCTTTTTTTAATGGTATGATAAGTTCTGTTCAGAAATTTGAAGCAAAGGACTTGATACCATGACAAAAATCGACATTGTGTCCGGCTTTTTAGGCGCGGGCAAGACCACTCTCATCAAGAAGCTGCTGGCGGAGGCCTTCCCCGGCGAGAAGCTGGTGCTCATTGAAAACGAGTTCGGCGAGATCAGCATCGACGGCGGCTTTTTGAAGGAATCCGGCGTCCAGATCAGCGAGATGTCCTCCGGCTGCATCTGCTGCTCCCTGGTGGGCGACTTCAACAAGGCCCTGCGGGAGGTGGAGGAGCAGTTCCACCCCGACCGCATCCTCATCGAGCCCTCCGGCGTGGGCAAGCTCAGCGACGTCATCGTGGCGGTGGAGAACACCGTGGCGGACGTGCCGGAGATGAAGCTGAACAGCTTCGTCACCGTGGCCGACGCCACCAAGGTGAAGGTCTATATGAAGAACTTCGGTGAGTTCTACAACAACCAGATCGAATCCGCGGGCACCATCGTCCTCTCCCGCACCCAGAAGCTGAACCAGGAGAAGCTGGAGGCCGCCGTGGCCCTGCTGCGGGAGAAGAACCCCGGCGCCGCCATCCTGACCACCCCCTGGGACCAGCTGGACGGCAAGGTGATCCTCTCCGCCATCGAGAAGGTGTCCCTGGCGGACGAGCTGCTGGCGAAGATGCGGGCCGAGCATGAGGCCGAGGAGGCGGAACACGCCCACCACCATCACCACGACCACGATGAGGAGGAACACGAGCATCGTCACGGCCATGATGATGGGGATGAGGAGGAACACGGGCATCACCACCACGACCAC
>JAUNGH010000171.1 GCA_030524605.1 Oscillospiraceae bacterium
AGGAGTTTTGCACAAGCTCGTTGGCCAGCCGGAACAGCTCCAGCATCTCCGCCCACAGGGACTGGTTCGCGTCGAAATAGTAGTAGTTTTTTGTCCCCTCGCGGCGCATATTGATCAGTCCGGCGTCCTTCAGAACGCCCAAATGGTGCGACACCGCAGGGCGGGAGAGATGGCTTTTCGCCGTGACCTCGCCGACGCGGACGCCGCCGCAGCCCCCGGAGAGGAGGGCCAGAACGATTTGCTGCCTGGTGGGATCGCCTATGGCGATCAATGTCTTTTGACACTGCTGGAATTGCTTCGCAAGCCGCGCCACCTGCTCCTGGCAGGTCTCCATGTGATCAGCCCCCCTTCTGCGGCTCCGCAGCCGTTTATCGGTTTGAACCATTATACCAGAGAATTGCAAAGATAGTTCATTGGGAAAGCAAATCGAGACCATTTATTTTCATTCCGGCGACCGCTCCCGGCCAATACCTGTATTTGCGTGGCTTCAAATTTCTGAAGGGCCTTGACATGTGCGGATATGCCGGCTATCCTCCGGACATTCGAATTCGCAAAGTATGATTTCGGATCATACGAAAACGGAGGATGCGAATGAAAGAAAGGCATTACTCACCTATGTGGCCCCGGCTACGCTGACCAACGCCTGTATGTTCCTGTTCACCACCGTGGACGGGCAGCTCTGAGAGCCTACAGCCGCTGTTCAGGCAGTGTTGCGGCGCCAAGGATGAGGACGGCCTGAAATACTGGGCCGGCGGCGTCATCAGCCTGGCGGGCAGCGCGGTGATCGTGGCGCTGGCGGTGCTGCTGATGCGCTCTGAGCAGAACGGCATCACGCATCAATAAGCAGCCGTCAAATACGAAGATGAAGGAGGCGGAGAGCGCGCGGAACATGAAAAGCAGGCTTGCGAAATTGATCCGGATCCTCTGAAAATCCATCCTCCGTGTCAGAAGCCTGATCACAGGGGCGATCCGGTTCTGAAGAAAATCAAATAACGTATAGTACATGAGTTGCCGCCGCACGCGAAGCCGCTGCACAAATTTTTCCTATTTACAAAAATAGGTGCTTAATACAGGTTGTAAGTTTTTTATAAGGCGAGCATCTTACACAATGCTGGGATGCGCTTCGCTTGTTCCGTTGATTTTATGGAATTCCACCTATACTGCCGCAGAATTTCACGCGGAAATGCAAAATTCGTCCAAACCCACCGGCGCTGGGCCGGCGACGGGGGCCGGATACGCAGAAGTGCACTGTGGGGCCTGTGCCTCCACAGTGCACTTTTGACGGCGTGAACGGAAAGAGCGGCCTGAGCTTTGGCAAAGGGAGCCGGGCCGGAAAGGCCCGCGCTTCCGGGGGTCACCGCTCCGGCTGCCAGTAGAACGCGCTGTAGGGCGGCAGCTCGCTGCCGCTGCCGAAGTCGTGGGATTGGCCGGAGATCAGGTCCACCGCCCGGCCGCACCCGGCGTCGAAGTGGGCGGTGTAGGGCCGGCTGTCGGCGTTGATGGCCACCAGCACCCGCCGGCCCTCGTATGCGCGCTCAAAAACGGCCTGCCGGTTGGTCAGCACCACATTGCGGTAGCCGCCGTGGCACAGGGCGGGGCTCTGCCGGCGGGCGGCGGCCAGTTTGGCGATATGATCCGTCAGCTCCGTCCAGACGGGGGTCTCCACCTCCGGGCGCAGGGGCGCGTCGGTGCCGCGGCCCTTGACGCCTTCCATGCCCCACTCGCTGCCGTAATAGACGGCGGGCACGCCGGGCATGCCGAACAGCAGGGCGTAGGCCAGGGGCAGATGGGCCGGATCGGTCAGCTGGGAGGCGATGCGGGTGACGTCGTGATTGTCCAGGAAGGACAGCAGGTGGGCACCCTTGTACAGCGTCCACGGCTCCGGGCCGAACTGCCGGGCCAGGGAGTGGCAGATCTCAAACAGATTCATGGAGTTGAAGCTGGACCACAGGCCCTTGTAGCACTCGTAGTTGGTGACGGAGTGGCACAGCTCCGGCCCCAGCCAGCGGTTGTAATCGCCGTGGAGTGTCTCGCCCAGCAGCACGAAATCCGGCTTCAGGGACCGGGTGAACGCCCGGAGCTGCCGCAGATAATCCGCCGGCAGGCAGTAGGCCACGTCCAGCCGCAGGCCGTCGATGTCGAACTGCTCCACCCAGGACCGGATGGCCTGGAACTGGTGCTCCACCACGGCGGGGTTTTGGAGGTTCAGCTTCACCAGCTCGTTGTGCCCTTCCCAGCCCTCGTACCAGAAGCCGTCGCCATACTGGGTGTCTCCGTCGAAGCTGATGTGGAACCAATCCCCGTAGGGGCTGTCCCACTTTTTCTCCCGCACGTCCCGGAAGGCCCAGAAGCCCCGGCCCACGTGGTTGAACACGCCGTCCAGCAGGACCCGCAGGCCGGTGTCGTGGAAGACCCGGCAGACCTGGGCCAGATCGGCGTTGGTGCCCAGCCGGGGGTCCACGGTGAAGTAGTCCCGGGTGTCGTAGCCGTGGCGGTCGCTGTCGAATACCGGATTGAAAAGCACGGTATCCGCGCCCAGACGCCGGATATGCTCCGCCCAATCCGCAAGGCGGAGGATGCGGTGGGCCGTGACGCCGTCGTTTTCGTCCGGCGCGCCGCACAGGCCCAGGGGATAGATTTGATAGATAACTGCTTCATCGAACCACATGATTGTTTTCCTCCCGGCAAATAAACCGCGCCGTTCTGAGCGGATGGACAGGGCCGCCTTTTGGCAAAAGGCGCAAAAAGCAACCTTGCCCCGCCGTGCTCAGCGGCACCGCAGAATGTCGCTGTAGAACTGGTCCAGCTCCTCCTTGGTGGGGAAGGTGGCCAGGTACATCTGGTTGCCCATGGCGGCGGAGAGAACGTCGGGGATGCGGTCCACCATCTTCATCTGGGCGCCGTACTTCTCCAGAATCTCCTCGTGACTGAGGACGAAGTCCTTGCCGTCCCGGCGGCCGGCGAAGGCGCAGTAGGCGTGCTCGCCCACCGGCATGGTGGAGCGGTCGAAGGCGATCATGTCCGCCCAGATCTTGTATACGTTGGTGCTGTGGGCGAAGTTGATCATGTCGGGGGTGAAGCCGCCGCAGGGGCGCATGTTGACCTCCAGGGCCACCACGTCGCCCTTTTTGCCCAGGCCCTCCTGGTCCCGGGTCAGGCGGAAGAACTCAAAGTGGACGAACCGGCTCCTGACGCCGAAGCTCTTTACCGTGGCCCGTCCGGCGGCGCGGGTGTCCTCCGGCAGATCCCGGAGGATATAGTAGATGGAGTTGTCCAGCTCGTTGACGATGTCCATGATGGACATGGGGGTGACGTTGCCGGTCTCAAACATGGGCTCGCCGTTGGAGTCGATGATGGCGTCGTAGGAGTTGACCTCGGCGTGGACGAACTCCTCCATGATGTAGGGCACGCCCTCCGTCCGCTCGGCCAGGAAGCCCTTCAGATCCTCATCGCTGCCGAGCTTGTATGTACTCACCGCGCCCACGCCGTTGTCCGGCTTGACCACCACGGGGTAGCCGACCTCCCCGATGAACTTCAGGCAGCCCTCCAGGTTGTCCACCAGGTGATACCGGGCCACGGGGATGCCGGCCTTGGTGTAGTACTCCTTCATCTTGGACTTGTACTTGATGCGGGGGATGTCGTCGGTCTGGAAGCCGGAGGTGATGTGGAAATCGGTGCGCAGGCGGGCGTCCCGCTCCAGCCAGTACTCGTTGTTGGACTCCAGCCAGTCGATGCGGCCGTGTTTGAAGATGAAGAAGGCCACGGCGCGGTAGACCTCGTCGTAGTTCTCCAGGCTGCTTACCTTGTAGTACTCGTTCAGGCTGGCCTTCAGTTCGCCGCTCAGCTCGTCATAGGGCTGGTCGCCGATGCCCAGCACGTTCAGGCCGTTTGCTTTCAATTCATGGCAGAACTGCCAGTAGTTGGTGGGAAAGTTGGGGGAGATGAAGATCACGTTTTTCATACTGCATTCCTGCTTTCTCTCTGTTGTTTGAACGGTTTTCGCCTGTGTGCTGCGAAGCGGGGCGAAAGCGCTTTTCTCAGCCCAGCAGATAGGGGACGAAGTAGGCCACCTGCTTGTACCACCAGGGCCAGTCGTGCTGCACGTCCCAGCCCCAGACATCCACCCACAGATGGATGTCCTTCTCCCGGCAGATGTCCCGGATGCGGAAGGTGGTCTCGGGGATCTCCCAGTCGCCCTGGCCCACGCAGATGACGCCCTTGTGCCGGTTGTACTGCCGGATGAAGGGATGGTCCGCGGGCATGTTGGCCAGGTAGTGGACGGGGGAGTTGGCGTACACCACGTCGTCCATATAGCCGTCCCAGCCGTAGTCGGCGGTGTAGATGCCGCTGAGGGCCAGCAGGCCGTCGAACAGGTCCGGAAAGCGGAAATACAGGTTGGCGGCGTGGGTGGCCCCCAGGCTGCACCCGAAGGCCGTGACGCCGGGACAGCCGTCCCAGCCGTTGCGCCTGTTGGCCATGGCGCGGATGAAGGGGACCATCTCGCCGGTGATGTAGCGGATCCACTGCTCGTGCCGCCTGGCACGCCAGTAGGGGTCGCCGCCCTTGTTGGACCAGGTCTCCGCGTCTATGGTGTCGATGGAGAAGACCATGACCTGCCCCGATTCGATCCAGGGGGCCCAGGCGTCGGTCATGCGGTAGTTTTCAAAGTCGAAAAAGCGGCCGTCCTGACAGGGGATGAACAGCACCGGCCGGCCCGCGTGGCCGTAGACCTTGCACTCCATATCCCGGCCAAGGAAGTGGCTGTACTGCTTGAAATACTGTGTTTCCATATTGCGCCTCCAAA
>JAUNGH010000172.1 GCA_030524605.1 Oscillospiraceae bacterium
ATCCGCCGCCAGATTGACGTAAAACTCCCGGACGTCAAAGCCCCTGATGTTCTCCCGGTTCAGGTCCACCACATCGCCGTGGGAGATGCCCCGCTTCCCTGCCGGCTCCAGCAGGGTGAACTTACTGCCCCACTTGGCGGACTCCACGGATACCAGACCGTCATTCAGGCCGTCGAAGTGACGGACGACGGGATAGGTCATATTCAGGGGGAATTTGCCGTGCCGGGCCCGCCGGCAGTAGGACATGACGCTCTCGTAGACCACGCCGGGCATATCCGGAGTCGTCTTGTTCCGGGCCAGGCAGGCACTCTCCGTCAGGTCCGTCACCGCCGCCAGGAAATCCGGGTTTTCGTCACCCAGACGCTTCATGGTGCTGTTGTAGGCGGCGGCGACCTTCTGCCGGGCAGCCTCCGGAACCTTGCCCAGCAGGTACTCCGCGAAGATGCAGCCCCGATGGGGCGTGTTGATGGTGGTCAGCGTTGCCACATAGGGGGCGCAGCCGGCGTGGGCAATGGCGGCTCGGCTGTCCAGGCCGCCTTTGGAGTGGGCAATGATGTTCACCTTTTCGCAGCCGGTCTCCTCCACGATCTGCCGGATGCGGGCCGCCAGCTCCTTCCCGCTGTCCTCCACCGACGCGGCAGACTGCTGCCGGCCGTAATAGATGGTGGCGCCGTTGCGCATCAGCTCCTTGGGGATGCGGCCCCAGTAGTTGATATAGCGATAATCCCGGAAGAACACACCGTGGACCAGGAGCAGCGGGTATCTGGTTTTGCAGACCTCACTCTCCGCCCGGGTCTCGTCCAGCTCCCACTTTTCCGTCTCGAACTCCACCTCGTCGGAGGTGATGCGGATGATTTTTGTCAAGTACCAGATGTTGACAAAGGGGATCCAGCCGCAGAGGGCGGCCAGAACGCGGTGCTTGATGCCAAGCTGGACGGAGGCCAGGTAGACGCGGAGCATACCGTTCCAGAAAAGGGCGGCCTCCCAAACAATGACCGTCACCCCCGCAAGCACCATGGAGCCAAGCCAGTTGGGATACAGCAGGCCGCGGTATTCCGCCGGAATCGAGAAATATGCGCGTATTTCAGGAATCACAAGCCAAATCACCGCCACCGCCAGCACAGTGGCGGTGATCAAAAACAGCTTCAAAAGCTCGCTGCCGCTGGCGAGATACCAGATGCGTTTCGTCGGCGCTTTCTTAAAGAGAGGTCGCCGATTTACGCCCACAAAAAGCAGCAGGCAGAGCAGTATGAACAGAAGCCGCATCCACAGGCCGCCCGCATAGCCCCATGTGACAAATCCGCCGATAGAGATCAGCAGCAATACCGCGTTGACAGCTCTCCGCACGTATTTCACAAAAACACCTCGTTCTCCTTCGGCTCCCGGAAGTTCTGCTCCAGCATCGCCACATGGGACAAAAACGCCGGGTCGTCGAAGTACTTGGCCCCCTTGGTGCACTTGCGGACGCACCGCTGGCATTTGATGCAGGTGCCGGGGACCTCCGCCGCGTCCCGCGGGTCGATGGCTCCCATGGGGCACAGCCGGGCGCAGGCGCCGCAGTTGGTGCATCTGGCGGGATGTGTCTTTGGCTTGGCCTTCAGGAACTTGGCGGGCGCTCCGTCGGTCCCCCTGGGGATGTAGTAGGGCGCGTCCGGGTCCCCGGGGACCTGCACCGGCTCCGGAATTTCTGACAAGTGTCTTACCTTGTCAGCGACTCGCTTCGCAAATGTCTTGGCTTCAAACAGGTCGCTCCAGCCGGGGCGGCCATAGGCCAGTTCGTCCGTGAAGGCATGGCGGCCCACAAAGGCCCCCGCCGCAACCGTATGGAAGCCGTTTTCCTTCAAAACCGCGCAAAGCTCCGCCAGAGAATTGTCATAGCTCCGGTTGCCGAACAGCACCACGGGCACCGCCAGAGCGCCGTTCCCCCGCAGCTTTTCCCGGAAATCCGGCATGATCTTGTTGGGCATCCGGCCTGCGTAAGTAGGCGTCCCCACGACAACCAGGTCTTTTTCTGTAAAGGAATACTCCTTTTCACGCTCTACGGGTCTCGTAAAGCTCACGCGTTCCAGCGGCAGGCCCAGTTTGGACGCCAGTTCCTCTGCGATGGTGTTCACCACCTTGTCCGTGGTGCCGGTAGCGCTGTAATACAGCGCCCAGATCCTGTTCAGCTCCATATCCTCTCCCCCTTTGCAGCAACAGGCGCCTGGGTTCCCCTGGCGCCTGTCGGTTCCTCACAGAGCGAAATCCTCTGCTTTCAGTTTTTCCGTCTCCAGCGCCGCCGGACGGGGCGGCACCCGTTTCAGCGGGTCGTATTTAAACGCCCGGCAGTGGTGCTCCACGGGCACAACGCCCCGCTTGACGCAGGCCACCTCCCGCTCGTTGATCTGCTGTCCCCGCTGGCAGTAGGCGCACCGCGGGTCCATCTTCCGAAACATCATCTGCTCTCCCCATCCTTTCAGAGTGGAGATTGGAGAGTGAAGATTGAAGATACAATATCTCCACTCTCCAATCTCCACTCTTCACTCTTAATTTACAGCGCGTACAGCTTGACGGCCTCGTCCTCCACGGTGGCCTTCACCTGGGTGACGGGGGCTTCGTAGCTGTCGATGATCTTTGTGGCCATGGGGTCCTCCAGTTCCTTCTGGATGGTCCGCCGCAGGTTCCGGGCGCCGTAGGTCCGGGAGTAGGACTTCTTCGTCAGGAAGGCCACCAGCGCATCGTCATAGGCAAACGCAATGCCCTTCTCCTTCAGAGACGACGCCAGTTCGTCCAGCATGATGCGGGCGATGCCCTGGAAATTCTCCTCGGACAGGCGGTTGAAGGTGATCACCGCGTCCACGCGGTTGATGAACTCCGGCCGCAGGAACTGCTGCAGGGCCTTCATGGCCCGGTCCGCGTCCTGCTCCTGCTGGGTGCGGCCAAAGCCCACGGTGCCCTCCTTGGTGGCGCTGCCGGCGTTGGAGGTCATGACGATGATGGTGTTCTCAAAGTTGACCTTGCGGCCGTGGGCGTCGGTGATCTCGCCGTCGTCCAAAATCTGCAGCAGCACGTTCAGCACGTCGGGGTGGGCCTTTTCGATCTCGTCGAACAGGACCACGGCGTAGGGCTTGCGGCGGATCTTCTCCGTCAGCTGGCCCGCCTCGTCATAGCCCACATACCCCGGCGGGGAGCCGACGATGCGGGAGACGGAGTGCTTTTCCATGAACTCGGACATGTCCAGCCGGATCAGGGCGTCCGGTGTGTTGAACAGGTCGCCTGCCAGCTGCTTCACCAGCTCCGTCTTGCCCACGCCGGTGGGACCGACGAAGATGAAGCTGACAGGCTTGTGCTTGGGGCTGATGCCCACCCGGTTCCGGCGCACGGCGGCGCTGACCGCGGCGATGGCCTCGTCCTGGCCGATGATGTGCTCCTTCAGGCGGTTTTCCAGCTGGCTCAGCCGCTGGAACTCCTGCTCCCGGATCTTGGCGGCGGGGATCTTGGTCCACAGCTCGATAACGTGGGCCAGATTTTCCATGGTGAGCTGGGGATCGCCCTTTTCGATCAGGACGTTCAGCTCGGTGTTCAGCTGCAGCTCTCTGCTCTTCAGGAAGGCCATGCGCTCGTAATCCGGCTCGGCGCCGTCGGCCTTCTCCTCCAGCATGGTCCGCTCCTTCTCGTAATCGTCCAATTCCCGCTGGATCTGCATCCGCCGGGAGATGTCCGGGTCCTTCAGATTCAGATCGGAGCAGGCCTCGTCGATCAGGTCGATGGCCTTGTCCGGCAGGAAGCGGTCGGTGATGTACCGCTCGCTGAGCACCACCGCCTGGCGGAGGATGCCGTCGGAGATCTTCACGCCGTGGAACTTCTCATAGTTAGGGGCCAGGCCCTTCAGGATCTTCACGGAGTCCTCGATGGAGGGCTCGTTCACCGTCACCGGCTGGAAGCGGCGCTCCAGAGCGGTGTCCTTCTCAATGGATTTGCGGTATTCGTTGAAGGTGGTGGCGCCGATGACCTGGATCTCGCCCCGGCTCAGGGCGGGTTTGAGGATGTTGGCGGCGTTCATGCTGCCCTCGGAGTCCCCCGCGCCCACGATGGTGTGGACCTCGTCGATCATCAGAATGATGTTGCCCAGGCGCTTCACCTCGTCGATCAGGCCCTTCATCCGGCTCTCGAACTGGCCCCGGAACTGGGTGCCGGCCACCAGGGCCGTCAGGTCCAGCAGGTGAACCTCCTTCTCCCGCAGCTTGAAGGGCACGTCGCCGTCGGCGATGCGCTGGGCCAGGCCCTCGGCAATGGCGGTTTTGCCCACGCCCGGCTCGCCGATGAGGCAGGGGTTGTTCTTCTGGCGGCGGTTCAGGATCTGGACCACCCGCTCGATCTCCTCCTTCCGGCCGATGACCGGATCCAGCTTGCCGTCCTTGGCCCGCTGGGTCAGGGAGATGCAGTAGTTCTCCAGATACTTCCGCTTGCCGTTTTTCGGCTCCTTGCGGTCCTTGTCCCGGCGCTCCCGGGCGCCGCCCTCCTCGGAGGGGGTTTCCCCCTTGGCCGCGTCGCTGCCGGAGAACAGGCGGTTCAGGAAGGGGAATGTGGCGGTCTTGCCCTCTTCCTCCTCGTCCTCCTCGCCGCCGGGCAGGTCCTCGATATTCTCCACGCCGTTCATGGCCTGCATCATCTCACTGCTGAGAGTCTCCAGATCCTCGTCGGAGATGCCCATGCGCTTCATCATATCGTCCACCTGGGGCAGTCCCAGATCCTTGGCGCACTTCAGGCACAGGCCCTCGTTGACGGTCTTGTCGCCCTCCAGC
>JAUNGH010000173.1 GCA_030524605.1 Oscillospiraceae bacterium
TGGTGTTCGGCGCGGAGCATGAGTTCTTCACCCAGGAGGGCAGCATGAAATTCGGACCCTTCACCGCATTCTACGGACTGAATTTCAAAGATGTGGTGTCCGTGGACGTCAGCCTGAAATACACCGCCGCGGAAAAGGGCAGCTTTGACGTCACCGAGGTCTACGCCACCGACGGCCTGAACCGCAAGGCCAATCTGAAGGTGCTGGAGGACGATTTGAGCTTCTTCCCCGACTACAACGGCGCTTTCCTGGTCCGGGAGGACACCTTTGAGCGGTTTGCCGACACGGCGCCCAACCTGGAGGATGTCCTGAACCTGCTGGCGGGCCAGATCGCCAATGACGACATGGTGGAGATGACCTACCAGGTGGATGTTCTGGGCCGCACCGTGGACGATGTGGCCCGGGAGTTCCTGGTGAGCCGGGGCTTGCTGGCGGGCTGAAAACCCGATACCATGATTTCCGGGGGAATTTCCCCCGGAAATTTTTTGTTTTATGAAACCGCCGGCTGTTTTTCGCCGTCTATATCAGCAGAACGGGAGGAGGGAAGCCCATGGAGGACAGCGCCATCATCGACCTGTACTGGAGCCGGGACCAGAGCGCCATTTCGGAGACCGAAGTGAAATACGGCGGCTTTCTGCGAAAGCTCTCCTGGAACATCCTCCGCAGCCACGGCGACGCGGAGGAGTGCGTCAACGACACCTATCTCAAAACCTGGAACGCCATCCCGCCCGCCAGGCCCTCGGCCTTTCAGGCGTGGCTGGGCCGCATTGCCCGGAACCTGTCCCTGGACCGCTGGAAGCAGGCCCGGGCCCAGAAGCGGGGCGGCGACAGCATGGACATTCTGCTGGGAGAGCTGGACAACTGCGTCCCCGCGCCCCGCGGCACGGAGCAGGCGCTGGAGGATCGGGAACTGGCGGCCCTGATCAGCGCGTTTCTGCGCAGGCTCCCGGCGGAGAGCCGGGTCATCTTCCTGCGGCGGTACTGGTACGGCCAGGACCTGGAGGACATCGCCGGAACGCTGGGCTGCGGACAGGGCAAGGTGAAATCCTCCCTGTTCCGTACCCGGAAGGCCCTGCGGGCATATCTGGAACAGGAGGGGGTGTCCATATGAGCGGAGAGCGTTTATTTCGTATTCTTGGGCTGGTGGACGACGACCTGATCGTGGAGGCCGGCGCCTCTGCCCCGGTCCGGCGGCGGACGCCCCGGCGGCGGGTATTGGCGGCAGCTGCGTGTCTGGCGGTGGCCTGCGGCGCAGGATTTGCCCTGCGGGCGGGCCTTGGCCCCATGGGCGGCGCATCCGGCGACGGCGCGGCGTCGGGAAGCGGCGCCGACAGCGGTATCATGGCGGGCAGCCCGAGCGGCGATCCCGGAGACGCCGCCACGGACAACGAGCCGCTGTCGGCAGCGGGCACGGCTTTCATGTCCTACGCCGGGCCGGTGTTCCCCTTAACCACCGCCGAACCGGACACCGGGCTGACGGCGGAGCGGAAAACCACCTGGGACTTCACCGCCGGAACGTATCAGGACGGCTCCCCCCGCCAGTGGGGGGCCGCGGTGACGGATGGCTACACCCTGACCAATCCCACGGATGAGGATATCACAGTGACGGCGCTGTATCCCTTTGCCGGGAGTTTTTCCGAATTGGCGGAGCAGCCCACAGTGACGGTGGACGGCCAAGAGCCCGAAACCACCCTGTACGCCGGGGCCTACGCCGGCGGGTTCCAGGGCGTTTGGCAGAGCGATGGCGGGAACGGCTACCAGCTGGACGATACCACCCTGAATCTGGCACAGCCCAACAGCTGGACGGACTACAAAACCCTGCTGGAGAGCGGCGCATATCTGGCCCAGGCCCTGGGGGAAACTCCGCCGCTGGACATCCCGGTGACGGTATACGAATTTTCAGGCTTCCAGGCTCCGCACGAGCAATACCGCGCAGCCACCCAGGCCATTGAATTTACCATCGACCAAACGGCGACCACCGTCCTCACCTACGGCTTCAACGGCGGCTCGTGGGACGAGGAAACCGGCTGGCGGCAGTACTGCTATTTTGTGCCTGACGGCATCCACTCTTTATCGGAAAAGAAGCTGCTGGCGGTGCTGGGAGAGGACATCGGGCACTACACTCTCCAGGGCTATCAGGACGGCGGCTGCCGTGCAGGTGATGAGATCGACGGCGTATCCTGCACCGTCACCCGCGCCGAGACCACGCTGGACGCGGTATTGGATGAACTGTGCCGGGATTATTTGGACGCAGCCTCCGGCGCCGGCCGGCAGCCTGGCATGGAGGAGGCCGAAGTGGAAACCGTCCCCTATCCCCTGTTCCGCCGGGCTGCGGCGGAGCTGCTGGTCCAGTGCGGCGTCCTGGCCGGGGGCGGCATGAAGGACCGCTACAGCGACGGGCGGCTGGACGATATCGTCTGCGAGACCCTGATCCAGGAGCGGGTGCTGTATCTGGCGGCGGCGGTGACGGTTCCGGCGGGCGAGTCAGTTGACATAACGTTCGGTTTTTGGAAGGAACCCAGCTTCGATTACGGCTGCTCCGACTCTGAAAATAAAGACCTGCAGGGCTACGATCTGGTGACGGCGCTGGGGTCCACCCTGGAGTTCACCGCCCAGACCGCCGCGCTGGCGAACACGGACGGCATTGAGCTTGTCCGGCAGAACCTGGGCTTCGACCTGGAAAACGGCGTCACAGAGACGGCGCTGGACCCGGAGCAGGAACACTATTACCTGGAGATCCGGCCTCTGCCGTAATTTCCGCTCATCCCCCAGGCCGGAAGGCACTTCCCCGCGAAAAGCACAAGGCAGCACCGGCGCGGTCACTGACCGCGCCGGTGTTCAACGGTTTCCATAATTTTTGCCCCAGCCCAGCCCACGGCGGCCCCCAGCAGGGCGCCGCCCAGCACGTCGCTGGGCCAGTGGACGTACAGGTACAGCCGGGAGAAGGCCATCACCAGCGCCGCCGCCAGGGCGGGCTTCCACAGGGGACTGCCCGCCGTTTTCAGGGCGAACACCGCCGCGAAGGACGCCGCCGTGTGGCCCGAGGGGAACGACGCGTCCATGGGCGGCGCGGTCAGCAACTCCACCGCCGTGTTCACCGCAAATGGCCGGACGCGGCCAAACAGGGGCTTGAGGATCATATTGCAGCTCACCAGGTCCAGCACCAGAGCACAGGAGACGGCGGTGCCGTACCGCCGCTGCCGCCGCATCAGCAGCAAAACCGCCGCCAGAACGATCCACAGCTCGCCGTGGTCGCAGGTCCGGCTGACGGCCGGCAGCACCGCGTCCAGAAATCCGCAGCGCAGATGAAGCTGTATCCAATCCAGAATCGCCAGTTCGGCAGCCTGCATAGTCTCCTCCTCCCCGGGGCGCGCCCCTGTCATGTATCATTACTATATCATAGTTCCATCCCGTATTTATGGAAAATTTTTAAAGAATATGCACAAAGTTTGACAGTTTCCTGATAAAAGCTGTTGACAGAGCCGGTTTGGAGTGATAGGATACACCCAAAATTGAATCGCTCAGATAGAGGCGCGGTATTCATCAGTACCCTCCGGCAAGGCCAGGCAGCCGCCGGAGAGGAAAGGGAACGCCGCCGAAGCCGCGGGAAGCTGCCTGGCTCTCCGCCGCTGGGCCGACAGAGAATATCTGCCGGACTGTCACAAACCTTTGTGAAGCGCTATCAATGGCTGTCGGACCGCCCTTTGACGGGCGTCTTTCCGGATTTTCCATGGACCGCTTGACAAAGCGGTCCAATTTTTATCCCCCCGGCGCGGGATGGATGCGCCGGAAAACATTTTTTGGAAAGGTGATACACAATGAAGAAGTTCCTGTCTCTGCTCATGGCCCTCGCCATGATCCTGTCCCTGGCCGCCTGCGGCGGCGCCGGCGGGGAGGCCGCTCCCGCCGACGAAACCCCCGCCGAGACGGAGACTCCCGCCGAGTCCGACGGCTCTGCCACGGCTGTTGCCACCGGCGTGGAGGACGGCGTGCTGACCATCGCCATGGAGTGCGCCTACGCCCCCTACAACTGGTCCCAGAACGACGACTCCAACGGCGCCGTGCCCATCTCCAACGTCCCCGGCACCTATGCCAACGGCTACGACGTGATGATCGCCAAGAAGATCTGCGAGGCCAACGGCTGGGAGCTGGAGGTCATCCAGTCCGACTGGGACTCCCTGGTCCCCGGCGTCCAGACCGGCACCTTTGACGCCGTCATCGCCGGCCAGTCCATGACCGCCGAGCGCGCCGAGCAGGTGGACTTCGCCGGCCCCTACTTCTACGCCACCATCGTCTGCGTCACCAAGGCCGACAGCGAGTTTGCCAACGCCACCTCCATTGCCGACCTGGCCGGCGGCTCCTGCACCGCTCAGATCGCCACCATCTGGTATGACCAGTGCCTGCCCCAGATCGAGGGCGCCAACGTCCAGACCGCCGCTGAGACCGCCCCCGCCATGCTGATGGCCCTGGAGACCGACACCGTGGACTTCATCTGCACCGACATGCCCACCGCCCAGGGCGCCGTGGCCGCCTATCCCGACATGAAGATCCTGGACTTCTCCGGCACCGACGGCGACTTCCAGTTCTCCGACGAGGTCCGGGCCGAGAACGTCAACATCGGCGTCAGCCTGATGAAGGGCAACACCGAGCTGAAGGACATGATCGACAGCGTCCTGTCCACCATGACCGTGGACGATTTCAACGCCCTGATGGAGGAGGCCATCTCCATCCAGCCTCTGAGCGAATAATTCCGATCTCCACACGCTTTTTACCCAAGG
>JAUNGH010000174.1 GCA_030524605.1 Oscillospiraceae bacterium
GGTGATGGCGTCCACTTGTCTCTTATCCTGTGCCATAGTCTCAAATCCTTTACCTAATATAATGTATCGCAGGCGCGGTTTTCACTGGCTTCTTATTGTAGCGATTCCGGAAAGGATTGTCAACCTCCGGGATTTTCTTCTCCTCCGGATCGCTTCCGCGGCGCAAACTCCGCCGTTTTCTCCTAAAGACGCTTGTGGCAGACCGTCCGGCATGGTAAGATGAAGACGGCTAATCCCAACCACGGGTCAGGCAAAGGGAGGTCTGTAATCGCATGACAGAGCTGACCGCTATGCGGAACATCGGAAAAGAACTTGAAAAGAAGCTCAAATCCGTCGGCATCGGTTCCGCCGAGGAATTGACACAGATGGGAAGCAAAGAGGCGTTCCGCCGATTAAAAGCGCGCTATCCCAACGTCTGTCTGGTTCATTTATATACGCTTCAGGGCGCGGTCGATCAGACGGAATTCAACCGCCTGCCCGACGATGTCAAGCGCGATTTAAAGCGCTTCAGCGACAGCTTCAAATAAACCTTTTTGAATCCCCGCGCCTTTCAAATCAGCAGTACAACGGAGGTCACGCCATGAATATAAACTGGGACGCGGAGAAGTATACGTCGGATTTTTCCTTTGTCCATCAGTACGGAAGCGGCGTCGCGGAACTGATCGACGCCGCCGCAGGCAGCACGGTGCTGGATCTGGGCTGCGGCAACGGGGCCCTGTCCAATGTTCTCCACGACAAGGGCTATCTTGTGACCGGGCTTGACGCGTCAAAGGAGCTGCTGGAGATCGCAAGGAGCGCCTATCCCGGCCTTGCGTTCATACAGGGGGACGCCGCCGGCTTTTCCCTGCCGGAGCCGGTGGACGTGGTGTTCTCCAACGCCGTATTCCACTGGATCGACCGGGAACGGCAGCCGGATATGCTCAGCTGCGTGCATCGGGCCCTGAAGAAGAACGGGCAGTTTGTCTTTGAGTTCGGTGGATACGGAAACAACCGGCTGATTCACGATGCCTTGGCGGAAGTGTTCTCGGAGCACGGCTATGCCTACAAAGTCCCCTTCTACTTCCCCACAATCGGCGAGTATGCCGCGCTTTTGGAACACGCGGGCTTCCGGGTGCGGTATGCGGTCCTGTTCGACAGGCCGACAGAACTCAAAGGAGAGAACGGGCTGAAGGATTGGATCAGCATGTTTTTGAAAACCCCGTTTTCCGTGATAAAAGACGAAGCCGAGCGGGAAACCGTCAGGGATCAGGCGGCGGAGCATCTGCGAAGCGCCCTGTGCCAAGGCGGCAAATGGTATGCCGATTACGTCCGGCTCAGGATGAAGGCCATCCGATTATAAAAGTACCGCATGGACCGGGCAGCGCGGCAGATATGGTACTACCTTTCCCTTTACATTTTTCGACAGATGTGGTATGCTCTCTTTCATGAAACCGTATGAACTGATCCGCTCCCGCCGGAAGACCCTGGCGCTGGAGATCACAGCCGACTGCCGCGTCCTGGTGCGCGCGCCGCTGCGGCTGCCAAAGGAACGCATCGACGCGTTCGTGGAGAACCACGCCGCCTGGATCGAGACCCACCTGGAGCGGCAGCGGCAAAAGGCCGCCTCCGCCCCACCCGCCCCCACGCCGGAGGAGATCGCCGCCCTGAAGGCGAAGGCCCGGTCCGTCCTGCCGGGAAAGGTGGCGTACTGGAGCGAAAAAATGGGCGTCGCCCCCACCGGGCTGAAGATCACCACAGCCCGCAAGCGCTACGGAAGCTGCAGCGGCAGAAACAGCCTGTGCTTCTCCTGCTTCCTGATGCGCTGCCCGGAGGAGGCCGTGGAGTTGGTGGTGGTCCACGAGCTGTGCCACATCCGGGAGAAGAACCACGGCCCCCGCTTTTACGCCCTGCTGGAGCAGTATCTGCCCGACTACAAGGAACGAAAGAAACTTTTGAGATAGGAGCCGCACATATGGACAAGCTGAACCTGACGCAACTGCTGGAGAGCAACCCCTACCCCGGCCGGGGCATCGTCCTGGGCCGCAGCGCCGACGGCAAACACGCCGTCGCCGCCTATTTCATCATGGGCCGCAGCGAAAACTCCCGGAACCGGGTGTTCACCGCCACCGAGGACGGCATCCGCACCGAGGCCCACGATCCCTCCAAGATGACCGATCCCAGCCTCATCATCTACCATCCCGTCCGCCAGGTGGGCCGGGGCCTCATCGTCACCAACGGCGACCAGACCGACACCATTCGGGACGGGCTGCTGGCAGGGCAGACGTTCTCCTACGCCCTCCACACCCGGGAGTTCGAGCCCGACGCCCCCAACTACACCCCCCGCATCTCCGGCCTGCTGTCCCCCGACGGCAGCTTCAAGCTGTCCATCCTGAAATCCGCCGACGGCGATCCCGCCTGCTGCCACCGCTATTTCTACACCTACGACCACCCCCTGGCAGGCGAGGGCCGCTTCATCCACACCTACATGGGCGACGGCAGCCCCCTCCCCTCCTTCGAGGGCGAGCCGGAGCGGGTGGCGCTGGACGCCCCCGACGCCGAATCTCTGGCGGAGCAGATGTGGGCCGCCCTGAACCCGGACAACAAGGTGTCTCTGTTCGTGCGGTACACCGATCTGGAGACCGGCGGGAGCACCCAGGTCATCCGAAACAAGTTTTGAAACAGAAAAGTACCCGTTGGAGCTTCCAACGGGTGCTTTTTCGCAGCCATTTCACGCTCTGGGCGCGGTGTTCCGGTCCACCGGAACGTCGGGACGGCAGGCACGGATACGCTCCAGCACCTTGTCCACGCCGGCCTGCTTTTCAAAGAGGATGTTCTGGTAGAACTCCCCGTCATAGCGCAGCCGCAGGCACACCATGGGGATCTGCTTGCCGCAGGTGCCGGTGACGCTGATCCCGGTGTTCTTGCTCCAAACCTGATTCAGCGCGGCAAAGGGGATGTACTTGCTGCCAGGGAAAGCCGCGATGTACAGGGCCTTGCCGCTGACACGGTACTGCTCCGCCCGCACGGCGGTGCGGTAATCCTCGGCGGCGTTTTCCAACTCACACTGCTGGGACATGGATTTGATAGGAAACAACGGCATATGATTTCCCCCTTATGTTAAGAATTCGCTAATTTTTCTATAGCATACCGTTTTTTGACAGAACGCAATATGGCAAAAGCAACATTTTTTATAAAAATGAAGGGGATCGCGCGGCGGCGCATAGGGAAACAGCGTGTACCGTTTCCTCCGGTACACGCTGTTTTTACCGTGCTCCCGCTCGCCGGTCCTTCCCGGGCAGGTGCGCTTATTCGCCCATGGGTGCGCCGCACTGGGGGCAGAACTTGCTGTCGGACACCGCGTTGCAGATGGGGCAGACCTTCTCGGCGGCCGCAGGCTCGTCGGCGGGGGCCTCCTCCTTGACGGGCTTGCTGGCCTCCAGCTCGGCGATCTTCGCCTTGGAGGCGTTGACAGCCTCCACCATGTCGCGGACGGCGTCGGGGATCTCACCCTCGTACTCGTTGACGAACCACTCGCCGATGGTGCGGTAGTTCTTCTCGATCTCCTTCTGCTCACCGGCGATGGCGACGTTGAGCTTCACCAGCTCCGCGGCATCCTTGGTCTTGTCGGCGGCCAGATTGGCCATGTCCTTTGCCTTTCTGGTCAGTTCATCAATAGAAAACGCCATATTGAAAATCCCCTTTCATATACGGCCTTCCGGCCTGTTTTCACCGTTCCTGATCCTCCGGGAAATCGTTTCTAGTATACCGCACTTTTCCGCAAAACGCAACCGGCATTCCATTTGTTTACACTTCGTTCTCAATCCAGCGCCGGGAGCGCTCCACCGCCCGCAGCCACCGGGCGTAGTCGGCGGCGCAGGCCGCTTCGTCCCGCCGGGGTTGGAACAGGTGCTGGCTGCGGCGCAGGCCCTCCAATTCTTCAAAGCCGCTCCAGACCCCCGCCGCCAGGCCCGCCAGCGCCGCCGCGCCGAAGGCGGTGGTCTCCACCTGGGCGGGCCGGTCCACCGGCAGGCGCAGCAGATCCGCCTGCGTCTGCATCAAAATGTCGCTGACCGCTGCGCCGCCGTCCACCCGCAGGGTGGTGATGGGGCAGGGGGCGTCGGCGTTCATGGCCCGCACCAGGTCCGTCACCTGGAAGGCGATGGAGTCCAGCACCGCCCGGGCGAGGTGGGCGCGGGTGGTGCCCCGGGTCAAGCCCACAATGGTCCCCCGGGCGTACATGTCCCAGTAGGGCGCGCCCAGGCCGGTGAAGGCCGGCACCACGAACACGCCGCCGGAGGAGGGCACGCTCTCCGCCAGCCGGTCGCACTCCGGCGCGGAGCCGATCAGCCCCAGCTCGTCCCGCAGCCACTGGATGGTGCTGCCCGCGTTGAACACGCTGCCCTCCAGGGCGTAGGTCGTCTCTCCGCCCACGGACCAGCCCACGGAGGTCACCAGGCCCGCCCTGGATCGCACCGCCTCGCTTCCCACGTTCATCAGGGTGAAGCAGCCGGTGCCGTAGGTGTTCTTCGCCTGCCCCGGGGTGAAGCAGGCCTGGCCGAACAGGGCCGCGGGCTGGTCCCCGGCGCTGCCGCAGATGGGGATGCCCGCCAGGGCCTCCAGCCCGGGGATGCCCGGCGCCACCGCACCGTAGGCCTCGCTGTTGGGCCGCGGCTCCGGCAGCAGCCGGAGCGGGATGCCCAGGGCGCGGCACAGGTCCTCATCCCACGCCAGCGTGTGGATGTTGAACAGCATGGTCCGGGAGGCATTGGAGTAATCCGTCACATGGG
>JAUNGH010000175.1:0-3008 GCA_030524605.1 Oscillospiraceae bacterium
CCTGGGGACGGGCAGCTTCCAAAAGGCGCAGTTCTGGCGCAGGACGGCGAAATCGTCCCCGCCCCAGTCGGCAAATTCCGTGTCGCCGCCGCACCAGTCTGTGAACAGCGACAGCGCCGCGGGAAAGTCCAGCGCCGCGTCCAGGGAGGCCCGCAACTCCGGCAGGGCCTTGGCGGTGCGGTTCATTTTTTTGTGTACACAGGGGCGGACAAAGACGGAGAAGGTATCCGTGATCCTGCCGCCGGGGCCGTCGATGCGGACGGCGCCGATCTGCAGGATCTCCTCCAGGGGCGTCTTGTCGTAGCCGCTGTTCCATTCCAGGTCCATTACGATCATCGTTGTCTGTCTCTTTCCGGTTGATAGGTCTATTTTAACATGGTTGAAGGATCCTTGCAATGTGATATAATACCTGTAACTGAAAAACAAACGAACGGAGGGACCTCTATGGAACAGGACATCACCCGGCGGCTCCTGGCGTTTCTGGACGCCGGCCCCAGCTGCTATCACGCGGCGGAAGCGGTCAGGCAGGAGCTGCTGGCGGAGGGCTATGAGCAGCTGTGGGAGAGCCGGCCCTGGCGGCTGGCGGAGGGCGGAAAATACTTCACGGTGCGGGGGGACTCCTCCGTCATCGCCTTCCGGGCGCCCTGCCGGGCGTTCACCGGCTTCATGATTGCCGCCGGGCACAGCGATTCGCCCACCTTCAAGGTGCGGGAGACGGCGGAGACGTCCTCCGCCGGGGGCTGCCTGCGGCTCAGTGTGGAGCCCTACGGCGGCATGGTGATGCGCTCCTGGCTGGACAGGCCCCTGTCCGTGGCGGGCCGGGTCATGGTCCGGCAGGGGGGACGCATCGTTTCCCGGCTGGTGAATGTGGACCGGGACCTGCTGGTGATCCCCAGCGTGGCCATCCACATGGACCGGGAGGTCAACAAGGGCACCGCCCTGAAGGCCAACGCGGACATGCTGCCGCTGCTTGGCATGGGGGAGCCGGGGGCCTTCCGGCGGCTGGTGGCGGAGAGCGCGGGGGCGGCGGAGGAGGATCTGCTGTCCACGGAGCTGTTTTTGTACCCCCGGACGCCGGGGGCGGTGACAGGGGCCGGCGGGGAGTTCGTGGCGTCCCCCCGGCTGGACGATCTGCAGTGCGTGTTCGGCTGTCTCCGGGGCTTTCTGGCGGCGGAGGAGAGCGCCAGCGTGCCGGTGCTTTGCGTGTTCAACAATGAGGAGGTGGGCAGCGGCACGATGCAGGGGGCGGACTCCACCTTCCTGACGGACGTGCTGGAGCGGATCGCCGGGGCGCTGGGGCGCACCGGGGAGACGTACCGGGCGGCGCTGGCAAACAGCTTTCTGGTGTCGGCAGACAACGCCCACGCCATCCACCCCGCCCACCCGGAGTACGCCGACGCCGGGGAGGCCCCGGTGCTGAACGGCGGCGTGGTCATCAAGTACAACGCCAACCAGCGCTACACCACCGACGCGGTGTCCGCCGCCGTGTTCCGGCAGGTTTGCGAGGAGGCGGGCGTGCCCGTGCAGCGGTACAGCAACCGGGCGGACCTGCCCGGCGGCTCCACCCTGGGCAACATCAGCACCGCCCACCTGTCGGTGTACAGCGTGGACATCGGCCTGCCCCAGCTGGCGATGCACGCGGCCTATGAGGTGGCGGGGGCCAGGGACACGGCGTATCTGGTCCGGGCCATGACGGCCTATTACGGCAGGAGCTTCCGGGCGCTGCCGGAGGGGTTTGAGATTTGAAGCAAGGGCCGGCCGCAGGTCTGCGGCCGACCCTTTTGTCACTGATTTGTTACACTTGGGCGGCGGGTTTCGTGCTATTATGAAAAACACAGAGCAAGCGGAAAATAGGGAGGCTGAAAGCATGAGGCTCTATTTCAAGCAGCGGTTTTTCTCCTGGTTTGACAGCTATGATATTTACGACGAGGCGGGGAACACCGTCTACACCGTGGAGGGCAAGCTCTCCTGGGGGCACTGTCTCCATATCCTGGACGCCTATGGGACCCACATCGGCACGGTGCAGGAGAAGGTGCTGACTCTCCTGCCCAAGTTCGAGCTGTACGAGGGCGGCGCGTATGTGGGGTGCATCCAGAAGGCGTTCACCTTCTTCACGCCCCGGTTCGACATCGACTGCAACGGCTGGCAGGTCCAGGGCAGCTTTATGGAGTGGGACTACACGGTGACGGAGCCCTGCGGCGCTCTGGTCGCCACCATCACCAAGGAGCTGTTCAACTGGACAGACACCTACGTCATCGACGTGCTGGAGCCGGAAAACGCCCTGCGGGCGCTGATGCTGGTGCTGGCCATCGACGCGGAGAAGTGTTCCCGGAACTGAAAAAACGCCCGGTACGTTTGCCGTACCGGGCGTCCCTTATGCTTCGGCGTCCTCGGCGGCCAATTCCTCCTTGGCCTGCCGGAGGACCTTTTTTTCGGCCTTGGTGGTCAGCTGGGCTTCATCGAATCTGGCGAACATGTCCGGGCGGCGGCGCATGGTGCGCTTGTAGCTCTCCTTTTTCCGCCAGTCGGCCACCTTGCCGTGGTCGCCGGAGAGCAGGATCTCCGGCACGGCCCGGTCATGCCACACGGCGGGGCGGGAGTACTGGGGATACTCCAGCAGGCCGTTCCAGTGGGACTCCTCCTCAAAGCACTCCGCGTCCGGCAGCACGCCGGGAACCATGCGGCACACCGCGTCCGCCACCGCCATGGCGGGGATCTCTCCGCCGGTGAGGACGAAGTCGCCCATGCTGATCTCCTCGTCCACGCACTCGTCAATGAAGCGCTGGTCAATGCCCTCATAGTGGCCGCAGACCAGGATCAGGTGGTTGTAGCGCTCCTTCAGCTCCTTGGCCACCTCCTGGGTGAACGTCCGGCCGCAGGGGGACAGGAAGATGGTGCGGCCCGGGCCGTGGGTTTCCACGATGTGGGCCCAGCAGCGGTACAGTGGATCCGCCTGCATGACGGCCCCCCGTCCTCCGCCGTAGGGGTAGTCGTCCACCTGCATCTGC
>JAUNGH010000175.1:3018-4743 GCA_030524605.1 Oscillospiraceae bacterium
CTGCTTGTTGGTGGTGTACGCCCGGATCTGGTGGGTGCGGATGGCGATGAAGCCCCGCTCCTGGGCCCGGCCCAGGATGCTGACGTTCAGCATGGCGTCCACCGAGTCGGGAAACAGGGTACAGATGTCAATGTTCATCAGAAGCCATCCCCTCCCAGACGTGGACCTCCATGCGGTTGGCATCCAGGTCCACGGATTTGATAAACGCGCCCTTCACGGCGGGGATCAGATATTCCCTCACCCCTTTGACGGTGTAGACCTTGTGGGCGGGGTAGCTGTCTACCGCCGTCAGCTCCCCCAGGCAGGCGCCGGTGGCAACGTCGTAGACCTCCATGCCCAGCAGTTCGTCGTCAAAGCACTCGCCCTCCGGCAGGTGGGCGTCGGCGCGGCGGATATACAGGTCCTTGTCCTTGCAGGCAAGGGCGGCATTCATGTCGTCCACGCCGGGGAGCTTCATCAGCACCAGGCTCTTGTGGACGTGGCTGGCGGTGGGGGTGACGGGCCGGCCGTCGATATAGAACGTCTTGAAGCGGGTCAGGAAAGCCGGATCGCCGTCCCGGGGCTGGACCCGGACCTCGCCCCGGATGCCGTGGGCGTTGACGATGCGGCCGATTTTGATCATTTCCAGTTTCATGGGGGGTCTCCTTTTGTGGTGATGGCAATAGTATAGCTTGTTTTTGGCCGGGTGGCAAGAGGGGAGGGCGGCACGGCCTTCCGGCAGACGTCTGCCCCGCAAGGGAGCGAACCCAAAAGCCTATGCAGGTTCTGCCAGCGGTATCCTGCCGAGTCCGCATCCCCCAACTTGACACGTAAAGGGTCAAGTTGGGACAGACTGCCAAAGAACCCCGCCTTTGGCGGGGTTCTTTGGCAGGCAGCGGGCAGCGGAGTCGTCCCCTGGTCAACTCCGCTGCCCGTGGCCTGTGTCGGATGCCGTCTGCCGGTCCGCGGCGCTCGGCTCCGCGGGAACGCACCGCACCGCAACGCGGTATTGGCCGCCCAGCGTGCAGGTGAACAGGGTCAGGGCCCAGCCGCCCGCCTGCAGCTCCCCGACGGCGGTGGGGGCCAGCTGCTCCAGCCCGGACACGGTATAGGAAAACACATTCCCGTCCACATCGGTGAAGCGCACCTCATCCCCGACGCTCAGATGCTTCAGATTGCCGAAATGCCGGGTGTAGTTATGCGCCGCGATGACCAGGTCGTCCTGATAGGCGGAGCCGGTGTAGCGGCACGGAGCCAGCTTCAGGTTGGGGTAGCTCCACCGGCTGATGACCGGCAGGGAAAGTTCCAGCGCAGGAATATCCAGTGTTCCGATGTAGTCGTGCCCGTCGATTTCCCGGGTGGGCATCTCCATGTCCGGGTTCAGCACATAGTCCGGATAGCAGATCTCCCCGGTGCTGTCCGTGCCCTGCCACACCGCGTCTCCCGCCGGGATCAGCGCCGCCAGCTGCTCGTAGCTGCCGCTGACGGCCTCCGCTGCCCGCCTGTCGTCCCACAGGTTGTAGCCCGTCAGGCACAGGGCAGCCAGGATCAGCAGCGCCCCCGCGGCCACACAGACCCGGCCCTTACGGTTTGTATTCTTCATCTTCACGACCTCCGGCACAGCCTATCAGGATCAGCAGCAGCCCTGCCGCCGCCAGGACCGGCACCGGCCACCAAAGCGCGCCGGTCTGGGGAAGGGAGGGATCCCCGGGATCTTTAGGGTCGTCCGGGTCATCCGGGTACTCC
>JAUNGH010000176.1 GCA_030524605.1 Oscillospiraceae bacterium
CCAGCTGGGCGCCGCGCCGGAGGAAACGGTCTACGTCGGCGATTCGGACGTGGATGTGGAGACGGCGAAAAACGCCGGCGTGACCGGCTGCGCGGTCAGCTGGGGGTTCCGATCGGAACGCTGCCTCCGGGATGCCGGAGCGGAGCATATCTCGGCGACGCCTCAGGAGCTGCTGCGCCTGCTGGAAAAGCGCCTTCAGGAGCAGACGGAGGAGCACAACGGCGGCCGCTACTGGGTGGGCACCCAGGGCCGCACCCCCTGGGGCAACAACGGCTGGAACCCCAACGGCATCCGCATCGGCGGCCAGAGCCGTCACCGCACCGCCATGATGGTTGCCGGAGAGCGGAAATTCCGGGACTTCCGCAAGGACAACACCCTGGACACCCGGCAGTTCCAGATGGCCTTCCGCCTGCTGCGGCAGCTGTCCGCCCAAGCGGACAGCCCGGAGAAGGAGCTGGACGTGGACGGCACCGTCCACGACACCTGCGACAACGCGGGGACGCTGAAGCTCCGGTACAAAAATCCCCGGAAGAACGCCGTGAAGGTCCTGCTGCTGATGGACTCCGGCGGCTCCATGGACTACTACGCCGGGCTTTGCAGCATGCTGTTCCAGGCGGCCACCAAGTCCAACCATTTCAAGGAGCTGCATACATACTACTTCCACAACTGCATCTTCTCGGACCTCTACACCCACCCCGGCCTGCGGTGGGACAGCACGGTGCCCACGGAGTGGGTGCTGAAAAATTACGACGGCAGCTATCGGGTCATCATCGTGGGGGACGCCTCCATGAACCCCTACGAGCTGCGGGAGCGGCAGTACAACTGGGGTCAGGGGACCTACGGTCCCTCCGGCCAGGAGTGGCTGGACCGCTTCCAGAAGCAGTATCCCCACCTGATCTGGCTGAACCCGGAGCCCATGCCCGACCGCCCCGGCTACTGGGGCCAGACCCACTGGCAGCTGGGCCGCCAGTTCCGCATGTTCGACCTCTCCGCCGAGGGGCTGGCCGGCGGCATGAAGCACCTGATGGCCCGGCGGTGAACCGCCGGTTTTGAAAAAAGCGAGGAGCGCCGGTAAGACCGGCGCTCCTTGTTTTAGGCCGCGGAGGCTGGGGCTTTTCATCCCCCGGACGGCATGGTATAATAGCCCTGCCATAATATCTCAAAAGGAGCCGCCTATGCCGAACATTGTGGAGATCACTAACCTTACATCGCCGGAGCTGGACGTCTTCGCCCGCCTGACGGAGGCCCAGCTGCGCAATCGGGCGGAGGCGGAGAAGGGCGTTTTCATCGCCGAGAGCCCCAAGGTGATCGGCCGTGCCCTGGACGCGGGATACGAGCCCCTCTCCCTGCTGATGGAGCGCAGGCACATCCAGGGCCAGGGGCGGGACATCATCGCCCGCTGCGGGGATACCCCCGTTTACACCGCCGAACGGGCGCTGCTGGCAGAGCTGACAGGCTACGAGCTGACCCGGGGCGTGCTGTGCGCCATGCGGCGGCCAACGCTCCCCAGTGTGGAGGATATATGCGCCAATGCCCACCGGGTGGCCGTGCTGGAGGGCATCGTGGACTCCACCAACATCGGCGCCATCTTCCGCTCCGCCGCCGCGCTGAACATGGACGCCGTGCTGGTCACGCCGACGTGCAGCGACCCGCTGTACCGCCGGGCGGTGCGTGTCAGTATGGGCACCGTCTTCCAGGTTCCCTGGACCCGCATCGGAAACGCCCCTGAAGAGTGGCCCCAGCCGGGGCTGGCGCGGCTGAGGCGGCTGGGCTTCAAAACCGCCGCCATGGCGCTGCGGGATGACTCTGTTTCCATCGACGATGCCGCCCTTGGCACCGAAGAGAAGCTGGCCGTCGTGCTGGGCACCGAGGGCGACGGCCTGTCGCCCTCCACCATCGCCGCCTGCGATTACACCGTGCGCATCCCCATGGCCCACGGGGTGGACTCCCTGAACGTGGCGGCGGCCAGCGCGGTGGCCTTCTGGCAGCTCAGGGTCCGGTGAGCCGCCCTTTGCAATCTATTGAAAAGGAGAGATCGCCATGGAACAGGAGCACAAGCGGCGGGTGCGGTACAAGGGGACCCATCCCCGGACCTACCAGGAGAAGTATAAGGAACTGCACCCCGAGCAATATCAGGCAGAGGTGGAGAAGATCCGCCAAAGCGGCAAGACCCCCGCCGGGACCCACATCCCCATCTGCGTGGAGGAAATTCTGGAGTTCCTCCGGATCCAGCCCGGCCAGACCGGCCTGGACGCCACTTTGGGCTACGGCGGCCACACCCAGCGGATGCTGGAGCGGCTGGAGGGCCGGGGGCACCTCTACGCTACGGACGTGGACCCCATCGAGTCCGAAAAGACCAGGGCCCGGCTGGCGGCGCTGGGCTACGGGCCGGAGATTCTGACCGTCCGGCGGATGAACTTCGCCGATCTCGACCAGGTAGCGCCGGGGGAGAAATTCGACTTCGTGCTGGCGGACCTGGGGGTCTCCTCCATGCAGATCGACAACCCGGAGCGGGGCTTCACCTTCAAATACGACGGCCCCCTGGACCTTCGGCTGGACCCCACCTCCGGCGTGCCGGCGTCCCAGCGGCTGTGGGAGCTGTCGGAGGAGGAGCTGGTCCAGCTGCTGACGGAGAACGCCGACGAGCCCTACGCCCCCCAGATCGCCCGGAAGATCATCACGACGCTCTACAGGCGCGGCAGCATCGACACCACCAAGCAGCTGGCCCAAGCCGTCGCCGACGCGCTGGCCTTCCTCCCCGCCGGCGAGCGGAAGGAGGCCGTCAAAAAATCCTGCCAGCGGACCTTCCAGGCCCTGCGCATCGATGTGAACAGCGAGTTTGAGGCGCTGTACGCCTTTTTGGAAAAGCTGCCCCAGGTGCTGAAAAGCGGCGGGCGGGCGGCCATTTTGACCTTCCACTCCGGAGAGGACCGGCTGGTGAAAAAGGCGTTCCGGCAGTATTTCCGGGAGGGCGTTTACGCGGAGATCTCCGGCGAGGTGATCCGCCCCTCGGCGGAGGAGTGCTTCCGCAACCCCCGGGCCCGCTCCACCAAGCTGCGCTGGGCCATCCGGGCATAAAGCTTTCGCGCATTCTATAACCCCGCTATGCAAAATCCCCCTGTTTCGCATACGAAACAGGGGGATTTTTTTATTTCTGCGGCTCGTAAATGGGGAACTGGCGGCACAGGGCGTCCACCTCGGAGCGGACCTGATAGCGGCTGCCCTCAAAGTCCCGGGCCACCTGTCCCATCCAGGCGGCGATCTTCACCATCTCCGGCTCCTGAAAGCCCCGGGAGGTGACGGCGGGCGTTCCCACCCGGATGCCGCTGGTGACGAAGGGCTTCTCCGGGTCGTTGGGAATGGCGTTTTTGTTGACGGTGATCTGCACCGCGTCCAGACGGCGCTCAAACTCCTTGCCGGTGATGTGGAAGTTCCGCACGTCCACCAGACACAAATGGTTGTCCGTGCCGCCGGACACCAGCCGGAAGCCCTGCTTGATGAGTTCCTCGGACAACACCTTGGCGTTCTTCACCACCTGCCGGCCATAGTCCTGGAACTCCGGCTTCAGCGCTTCACCGAGGCACACGGCCTTGGCGGCGATGATATGCTCCAGCGGGCCGCCCTGGGTGCCGGGGAACACGGCGGAATTGATCTTCTTATAGATGGCCTCGTCGTTGCAGAGGATCATACCGCCCCGGGGGCCCCGCAGGGTCTTGTGGGTGGTGGTGGTCACCACGTCGGCATAGGGGATGGGGGAGGGATGGACCCCGGCGGCCACCAGGCCTGCGATGTGGGCCATGTCCACCATCAGATAAGCGCCCACGGCGTCGGCAATCTCCCGGAACTTGGCAAAGTCCAGCAGCCGGGGATAGGCGCTGGCTCCGGCCAGGATCAGCTTGGGCTTGCACGCCCTGGCGATCTCCAGCACCTTGTTATAGTCGATGACCTCGGTGTCATCCTCCACGCCATAGGGCACGATATTGAAATATTTGCCCGATATATTGACCGGACTGCCGTGGGACAGGTGCCCGCCGTGGGCCAGACTCATGCTCAGCACGGTGTCGCCGGGCTGAAGCAGCGCCACAAAAGCCGCCAGATTGGCGTTAGCGCCGGAGTGGGGCTGGACGTTGGCATAGCTGCATCCAAAGAGCCGGCAGGCCCGCTGGCGGGCGATCTCCTCGGTGACGTCCACGGCGTAGCATCCGCCGTAGTACCGCTTGCCGGGATAACCCTCGGCGTATTTGTTGGTCAGGCAGGTGCCCATGGTCAGCATGACGGCCTCACTGACAATGTTTTCAGACGCGATCAATTCGATGTTGCGGCGCTCCCGGGCAAACTCCTCCCGGATAGACGCGCCGACCTCCGGGTCGTATCGGGAAATAAAGTCCATAGACTGCTGGATCATGGGTCTGTTCCTCCTTTGAAACGTAAAACACCTGGCAGATGGGTCTCACAAAACATGGCACTATTTTAGGAAATGCGGCGGGATTTGACAAGGTATATTTTTACCGGATTTCTCAGGAAAATTGCCGGAATATTTGCACCTTTCCACACTCACCCCAGCCGGGCGGGAGTGCCGTCCTCGTACAGGCCCCGCTCCGTCAGCACCCAGGGCACCGGATAGTCGTGGGGTTCCACGGGGATCTCCTCCCGGATGAGCTTTTCCCGGCACAGCAGCACCGCGCCGCCCCGGTAGCGGGCCAGAAAGCGGTCGTAGTAGCCCCCTCCCCTGCCCAG
>JAUNGH010000177.1 GCA_030524605.1 Oscillospiraceae bacterium
GCCGCCATGCCGGCGGTGCCGATGCCGCCCACCGTGTAGACGCCGTCCACCACACTGTCCGCGTTGCCGGCCAGGCCGAAGTTATGGGCCACGGCGGCACCGACGATCATGCCCAGCACGGTCACGGCGGAGTCGCCGTTGCCCTCGCCGGCCAGGATCAGCTGGCGCAGGGGGCAGCCGCCCAGCAGGGTGGAGCCCCAGCCCGCAAGAAGCATGCCCAGGAAGGACCACAGGTACTGGCTGTGGGCGATGGGCTGGGAGAGGGCGGAGAGGTTGTAACTGCCCATGATCAGGTTGCCGATGGTGATAGTGACCCAGATGGCCACAAAGCCTGTCAGCAGGTTGAAGTCCCGGAGCATGAACGCATCCCGCAGGCCGCCGGCCATGCACAGGCGGCTGCGCTGGGCCATGACGCCCACCGCCAGGCCCGCGATGAGGGAGACCGCCAGCGGCGCGCGCATGGAGCCGGGCCCCTCCTCAGAAAAGCGGAGCAGGGCGGGGAAGGCCGCCAGCAGCACCAGCAGCACCACCATAATGCCCGGCAGCATGAAGCCCTCGCCGGTGCGGACGGGATAGGCCCGGCCCAGGGAGAAGCCCTTCTTCAAAAAGACCACGCCCACCAGGATGCCCACCAAAAAGCCCAGAAGGCCCGCCACGGCGGTCAGGTCGCCGCCGCCCAGACGGATGACCATGCGCAGGGGGCAGCCCAGGAAGACCAGGGCGCCGATCATGACGAACAGGCCCAGCACAAAGCGGCAGGCCGGGGAGGATCCGGCTTTGGCCCGGAACTCCTTGGCGGCCAGGGCCGCGATCAGGGAGCCCAGCACGATGCCGATGATCTCCGGACGGATGTACTGCACCTTGCCGGCGCTGTGCAGGCCCAGGGCGCCTGCGATGTCCCGCTCAAAGCAGGCGATGCAGAAGCCCATGTTCTTGGGGTTGCCCATGGCGGTCAGGATCAGGGCCGCGACGCCCACCACCACGCCTGTCAGAATGATCAGGCCGTGTTCCCGGAACCAGTTTTTCTCTTTCATACACACACTCCTGTCGTTTATCGTTGTTTTTTGAAAAAAATATCGACGGTCAAAAGAAAAGAGCAGCTCAGACCATCAGCTCATAGTACCCGGCGGCGTCGATGCCCGCCTCCTGAAAGCGTGTCTCCAGCGTCGGGCGAAGCTCCGGCGGCGCCGACCAGGCGATGCCGCAGTCGGAGGTCACGCTTCTGGGAACGGAGATGAGACGGCCCTCCAGTGAGAGCTTTCTGCACAGCCGTTCCGCCGCCATGGCGCCGGCGGTCGTGTGGAAAGCCACCACCAGACGAAGCTGCTTCTTCCGCACAACGATCCCCCTTTCCATAAAACCATTATTCTTTTAAAAGAATAACACATGTCCGGGGAAAAGTCGATATCTATTTCGAGTATCACGGTTGGGGAGCAAGACGCGGGGACGCCCGGCTCACATCCGGGCGTCCCCACGGGGACAGCGCCGCTATTTTTCAATGCCCGCCCCCCGGCGCAGCCATTGCCCGTCCACATAGTCCAGTTCCATGGTCAAGTAGTTATAGCTGTCCTCCGTGCTGATCCGGTGCTTGACGGAGACCACGGCGGAGGTGGGGGCCTGATCGTCGTCGGGGGCGTAGTCGACGGCGGCCACGCTGACGTCCCCGGACACGTCCTCGCCGTAGCCGTCCACCACGGCACCCTCCGCCAGCAGGTCGGACACGTCCTCCAGCTGGCCGGAGAAAACGGCGTCCATCAGCCGCTGGGCGGCGGTTTGCAGTTCCCCCACCCACGCCGGGGAGGTGGTGAAGCCCTCATAGACCACGGTGAAGGTGTCCATCATGTCCCGAAACCGGACGCCGTGGCCCTCTGCGGCTTCGGTGAAGTACCGGGCCGTGAGGACAAAGCTGCCGCCGTATCCGTCGTCCACGCACAGGACCATCGCTTGGGCGGCGTCCCAGGCCGCGCCGTCTCCGGCGGTGCGGAGAAGGGTGGATTCCGTCTCCTCCATATCCGACACCTGGGCGTAGGTCTCCGCCAGGGTCTGGGAGATGTCCTCCATGGCCTCGGCCTTAGAGCGGTTTTCCACATGGGCGATGGTCAGGTCGATGGGGGGGAAACCCTCCGGCAGGGTGCTGATGGGCCGGATGGTGTACACGCCGTCCTCCTCGGAGGCGGTGTAGATGTCCTCGTTCACATAGATGGCGAAGCCCGCGTTGGGCGCGGGGCCGTACTGGATACTGCACAGGTGCAGCGCCCCCACATTTCCGCTGCTGAAGTGCAGGGGCTGGACGGGCTTGACGGCGGCTCCTTCAGGTCGGCCCGGCCGCGGCAGCCAGACCGCCGCCAGCAATGCCGCGCAGGCGGCCAGGACGCCGGCGGCAGCGGCAATGGGCCGGGCCCGGCGCCGCCGGGGCCGCCCGCTGCGCTCGATCAGCGCGGGATCCACGCCGCCAAGGGCGGCGAAAAGACGTTCCTGCTTCATAGGACGATGCCCTCCTTTTCCAGATACCGGCGCAGCTTTTCACGGCTGCGGAACAGGTTGGTTTTGACGGTGTTCTGGTTCAGGCCGTACCGGGCGGCGATGTCCGCCAGGGGCTCCGCGAACCAGTAGCGGCGCAGGAAAATATTGCATGACCGCTCCGGCAGGGTGCGGAGGAAGCGGTTCAATGCCCGCTCCAGCTCCCGGTCCTCCGCCGCCTGGGCCGCGCTGGGCGCGGCGGGCACGCAGTCCCCCAGCTCCTCCAGCACCAGGGGCAGCTCTCCGCCGCCCCGCTTTTCCGCCCGGGCGGCGCTGCGGCGGTTGCAGGCCAGGCTGCGGGTGATCTTCCCCACAAAGGGGCCCAGACGCTCCGGGCGGTGGACGGGCATGGCGTTCCACGCCCCCAGCCAGGTGTCGTTGACGCACTCCTCCGCGTCCTGGGCGCTGCCCAGGATGTTGCGGGCGATGGCGTAGCAGTAACTGCCGTATTTGGCGTGGGTCTCGGTGATGGCGTCGGCGCTGCGCTGCCAGTACAGCTCGACAATGCGGCTGTCCTCCATTTGGACCAGCTCCTTTCTTCAAAAGGCCTTTCACCTATCCAGTCAGGAAAAACACCGGAAGGTTCCCTTGATGATACCAAAAATTTGACCCGCGGCAAAACGGCTCCCGGAGACGGGAGCCGTTTTTGGGAAAAGGGTCATGTGCCCGCCGGTTCCAGAGCCGCCCGCAGAAGGGCCTGCTCCTCGCCGGAGCATTCGGCGAGGACTGCGGCGAAAGTCTCCGGGCCGGCGCTTCTCTGGGCCCGCAGAAGGCCGGCGGCAGCCTCCCTGTACGCCCCGTGGGCGGAGAGATACAGCCGCATCATGCACAGGTCCCGGGTCTCCTGATCCTCGCCCACGGCGGCCTGTTCCAGCGCGTTCCGGAGGAGCTCCCACCAGCCGCTGTTGTGAAAGGAGTCCAAAACGTCCCAGTTGTCCCTGGTGAACATGGACATGCAGTCCAGCAGGTCCATGTCGTCCACCTTGTAGCCGTACTGCAGGTTGGAGAGCAGATGATTGATCCGGCAGGAGGCTCTGATATACGCGTGGTTGATGCTGCTCACCAGCGTAAAGCTCCCCGGCAGGATATCGTCGCCGTAATGGCCCGTCACGAATGCCCTGGCGGCCCCCAGGGGCAGAAGCAGTTCCGGATGCTCTCCCGTGTCGCAGGCGGCCTGCAGTTCCGCATAATAGTCTGCCGCGGGCACGCCGGTGTCGGTGAAATAGGGGCAGACGCGGCCGCAGATGTCGTACACCCGCTCCACGCACCAGACGCCGCCCTCTCCCTGGCGGACGGGCTGGGAGAGGACCAGAACGTCGTAGGTGTGGGTGTCCCCTTCCGTGATGTAATCGGGATAGTAGTTCGTCAAAGGGAGTCAGGCCGCTGCGCTCTGCGGCGTCGGCGCAGACCTGCCCGCCGATGCCGCAGAGGGTCTGCCATTGCGCCCAGTCCCCGCTCTCCCGGTCGATCTTGCCGCCGCTGCGGTAAAATTGGACGTCGGTGGGGGTGATCATGGCATAGTGCCAGCCGCCGCTTTTGGCGAAGACGCTGACGCCGTCGCTGTTGAAGCCGTCGCCTTCAACGCGGGACAGATGGCGCTCGTAGACCACCTGGTCGAAATCGGCGGCGGCGAACAGGAACCCGGCGCCGCCGCTGCCGGTGTCCGCTTGAAACGCCTCTACAGAGGCCTTTTCGCTGACGGACAGCAGCGGGAACCAATGGCTGTCCGGATCCTCGGCCAGTTCTGCATCGGCAGCCCTTTGAGCGTCGGACAGCAGGGGATACCAGTTGGAAGCGGTGTCTCGGTCGGGAAAGCCCCGGGTCACGACGAGGAGGTCCAGATACTCCTCCGGCAGGACGACCTCCAGGGCCTGAGGGCCCTCCTCCGCAGGCGCTGCGGCGGCCCGGCCCTGCCCGCATCCGGCAAGCAGGAGCAGGCACAGCAGCAGAGGGGGCAGGGCTTTCTGAAACTGGCGCATTTCAACATCTCTTTCCGTGTGAAATCTCTTGTTCTGCGTTCATTATAGGCGGAAAAAGCAGCCGCTGCCCCTCAAAGCGGTGACAAAAAAGAACAAAGTGAAAACAATGGTGAAATTTTGGATTTGTAGGATTGTCAAACAAATTGGACAGCGAAGAGGGCTGGGGATAAGAAGGCAA